>JAGQQS010000227.1 GCA_020426105.1 Planctomycetaceae bacterium | reverse complement strand
CCGTGGCCGACAGGCCAGGCGTTCTTTGTTCCTGGTATGTCGGCCACGGGTTAAACAAGACAAAACACTCCGTTCAATAAGATCCCATCTGAGTGAGACACTACAGTAGTTGTGATAAAACCGTTTCCATCAGATGGCAAGTCAAAACATCGTCCACTTGCCACAAACTGGCCATCGTGGATTTCGCTCCGGCAACCTGAGACGCGCGCTCAACACACATCCTTGACAATCCACAAGATGCATGGCGCAGCAACGGATCTACATAGATCCCCAATTGCTGATGCAACACCACACGGACAAAACATTTCTCCAGGTTGTTCATTTTCCAGATTTTCACGTGTCCACCTTTCCCCTGAAAGGCAATCAGGCGGTGCTGGAGAATCTGAAACTTACATTTGGAAAAACGCATGCGTCAGCAGATCACGGTCCAATATACCGCATCCGAGGAAGTTGCCAATCCGGTCGAACTTGCCGCCTTTGTTCAAAAGCATCTTGAAAGCCACCTCAAGTCGGTCGAAGAGCTGGCGGTCAGTGATTGTGAGCTCACACTGCAAATATGCCGATTCGAATTTGACGCGGCTCGTGGCAAAGTCGGGATGAAGTTGTCGGGATCGATTGATCGGAAGCCTGTCGATGAATCGTTTCTGTGTGTTGACTTACGGCCGAAAGTGAAGCGGGCACCATCATCTCGCATGAGTACTGAAAAGCGTCGGACCTGGAGGAATGAACACTCACCAATGGCCGTGTTTGCCAGCATTATCTTTGACCTTCTGGTTGGGACGGCTCGCGCCTGCTTCCCGTCCGAAGTCGCTCATGCGATCGGAGATCCGTTGAGTTGTGGACGAGTTTTGCGAGCCCTGGACGACTGCATGGCCGATGTTCGCATGTTTATCGACCAGACTGCTGGCTACCCCGAATCGGGTGGATGGGAAAAATACCGCACAGGCCGTTGGCGGAGCGTGCTGGCGGGGCTGTTAAGCATCATTGCAGCCATCCCGATTTTTGTGCTGGGGAACGGAAGGCCCGGTGATTCCACGGCGGCTACCTTCGGTTGCCTGTTTGCAGGCTTCGGCATTTCCGGAATGATTTATGGCTGGACTCTGCTGACGTTGCCGGAGCGATTCTATTCCTCAGAGAAGACCGGTCGGCGGCTTTTGTTTTCGTTAGGCTTCAGAAAATCAATCGGAATCAGAAGATTTTCCGCAGCCATGTGTCTCATTTCTGTGTTGTTCACAACAGCCGGTCTTTATTGGTTATGTTTCTGAATAACAACCTCATCGTGAAGCTTCAGGTTGCAACAGCAGGACTCCTGCGGCGCCATTTGTCTGGATTTTTAGCACGGGGTTCCCCTGATACTTCACCTCCGTGGTGCCGCCAATTTCTCCTTCAACACCCTGAAGAGACGATAAGCGAATAATGCATTGACCCTCTGAATGGACAATCGCCGTGGTTCCCTTCAGGCCAGTCGCATCACACTCGCATTGGCCTTCGAGTTTTATGTTCTGTTCAGCCGCTGTTCCGGAGAGGACGATAGAACATTGCCCATCCGCCTCGATGCTGAGACTGGCTTCGTTCAGTCCCTCCACGGCGATCTGAGTCTGCCCGGCCAGCGCCATTGACTTCAATCCCGGTATCGTCAACAGGCACTGCGGAGGATTGTGCCATACGTATGATCCATTGCCCACACCAACGCTCAATCTGCCGTCTTTCACTTCTGACTTGACATACTGCAGCATATTCTCGTCTGCCGTCACCTTCAACGAGGCTTGATCTCCGATAATGACTTTCATCTGTCCGATACCGTAAAGTGAAACGGATTGAATACTTTCAGAAAGACTCCGGTCTTCTGATTTCGAAACACCGGAACCAGTGACAGGTGGACTTCCGCAACCAACGGTGATGGCCGAAAGAATTAACAAGGTGAGAAGAGACTTTGGCATGCGGAGACATTCCTTCAGAGGCTTTTGAATTTTTAAATTGAGTACAACAATCTGTTGCTTACGAAGTTCGATCACTCAATGATCTTGAGGATCGCAGTCAACGGGCCACGACTGTTCTTGATCCACCGACTGGAACCTTCCTGCAAGACTGATGGCCAGCCCAACGATTGCGGCGGAAACGCGACCATACTATGGCCGCCGATGACTGAGATTGATCCCGCATTCAATCTCGTGCTTAACGTCTTCAATATTGTCTATTTCGGTAATTCGAAACATCTCACCATGAATGCAGTCTCTGACGATATAGCCCTCCATCACGCTTTCGGTCTTTTACAATCGGATGTCATCAGCCTACTTCGCTGATTTTCTCAGATCGCTGTTGTTATCGGTAGAGTTGAGATCTCTGATTCCCCAGCCACGACTCTCGCCTGCCAGTCGCATAAACGCAGACGGTTGGGGATGATCAGCGGGAATTGATGCTTTTGCGGCCTTGATCGCCTGTTGAAGATAATCCTGAAGCTGCAGATTATTTATTCCCTTCACCTGCGATTCCAATTCAGCAATAGCTCTTCGATCGCCAATGAGCGCGGCATGATTCAGACGCTGCTTGAAATCCTTAATTGCATCAAACTGAACGACCGTTGTACTCTGCGGATCAATTGATAAATGAGAATCCTCAGCGCGTGCATTCGAGGCCAATTTTCGGGCAATTGCGATTTTCTGACCAAGGTCTGTAAGTTCCTGTTGCTTGGCGAGCAGATCCAGACGGTCAAGGGTGGAAAAATCCGCCGTGGCCACAGCTTTCCGAACCGCCAGTTCCAGGACTTCTGCTGATTCGATCGCGGGATGCGACCGCAGCAGCACTCGTTCGGTCTCCCGGAGTTGTAGTCCCGCATCCGCGATGTCCGATGCATCACCCTTGCCGATAGCTTTCTGCACGGACGCAACATCAAAAATCGGGTCAAAGAAATTCACGGCAGCCCCATCAGATTCAGTGGGAGCCGGCTTTTCGCTACCTGCCCTTTCCGTCCGTACTTTTTTCGCAGCATCCTGTCCGAGACTCAGCGGAACCGAATGCTGCAAAGCAAAAACAGCAATAATCGTGACAAACCAAGAGAGCCGTTGCACCGGAACACCTTTCGCAAACGTTCTGAAGTACCACATCTGGCAGATTGCATTTACACAGAACTCCGGACACCTTTTCCACAAAAACAACCAGTTCCGCTGTCCAATGGAGAAAATCCAGCGTTTGTGAATCCCGGACGGAATGATTCGCGCGACCAAAATTGCTCCTGAACACGACCGAAGATCAGTGACTCAAACGTAGTCAACGTCAAATTCTTGATAATTCAATTCTTCTCGTGTCCGGCTGGCCGCTGGTTTGCAATCAAGGGACTCGAAGGCATCTTCAGCTTTGAGCTTAGAAATGCGGCGGCGTGAACTGCTGCCCGGTCAATAGCTCCGCTCACGAACAGTTCTATCCGGAAATGGAATATTCAATGAATCGCAAAGACACGACGATTGTTATGCTCTCACTGTGGACTGTGTGTGGCGTCTGCGCATTGACGCCATGCATGGCGATTGCGGACGGGCCGGTTCCGGAACTTGAGGCCAGTCGGGGGCTGACGATTGAACGCATGCAGGTCGGCACCGATATTCTGGATCCGGCATTTGACGTCTATGTCAACCCCCTCACAATCGGCCGCGCCTACGGCAGCGTTGATCCGGTGTTGTTGACCGATGTGGCTCTGCAACTGGCCGAAGGCGAACGTGTACTGCAGCGACCTCGCAAAGCCATCACCGCCAGGCAGGCATTGAAACTGGCCGTAAACGCTGCCAGTCAGCATCACGACAACGTGTCGATGGAACGTCTGGCCCAATTTGCGACTCTGCGGCAGGATCAAGATCTGGCAGCGCAGATAGCCATCGGCCGAAAGCTGGCCGCTGTCACTCGCGACACTTCGGACCGCGTAATGGCGTCCGTCGCGGATGTTGAAGTCGAACAGTATGAATGCCTGAAGTTCTGCATGCGAACCATTCAACAGGCCAGACTCACGGGCGACGCACGTGCGCTGGTTGCCCTGGAAAGTGATTTGGAAATCACCATTCCTGAACCGATTCGCGACAGTGTTCGAAAGCAACTGGCCGATGCCCGAGCCAGCATTCCCGAATCAGACAACGACAATGAACCACTGATTCGGGCGTTGCAACGGCTGGAGGCGGCTTCGCGATGTGACGCGCCGGACTGTGATTGAAATCACGGCGCGCGTTGTTGCATCTCCTTGCCTCCAATGCTGCTGCTTCTGCTGCAGCTGCGCCTTCTGCTTCGTTGGTGCGACAGGCAAATGGGTCCAATTTTCGGCAATTGCCCACTTCTGTTGTCCGGCTTCCTGGTGTACCGCAATAAGGATGCTGAGCATTGCCATGGAAAAAGGGCACAGGCACTCAGCGCTGATCGCTACTCACTTGCCAGTTTGCCACTAGATGTTTAAACAAAATGACTGTCGTCAGCTTCAATGTCCGTTGGGTCGTCCTTGTGTCGGCACTTGCCTGCTTCGGCACATTGTTGCCTTGTGATGCAGCGGATAAGCGACTTGGTGAAACAACGCAGCCGCGATATCGGCGGCAATATGCGCTGGTTGTCGGCATCAACTACGACACTCTTGGCCCCGACGCCCAAATCGAAGTGCCTCGGCTGAAAACGGCCGAAAATGATGCTCAGGCTGTCCGCGATGTGCTGGTAGGGCACTATGGGTTTCAGTCGCAGGATGTGCATTTGCTGCTGGGGAAAGACGCGACTCTCCAGGGTATCCGGGCCCAGTTCGGTACCGAATTTCTGGGTGATTCATCCAAAGTTAAAAGCGACGATGCGGTGTTTATCTTCTATGCGGGGCATGGAGAAAGACAGCAACGACACAGTCAGCAGGATGCGTTTGTCGGCATGCTGTATCCTTCCGATTTGCACGTGATCGACGGCAAAGGTGTCGATCCCGTCAGTTGTCTCAGAATCGACGACGTGCTTCGAATGCTGCAGGACTATTGCGCAGCGCGGCATCAACTGTTGGTGCTGGACAGTTGTCATTCGGGCGAAGTTTTCAACTTCAAGTCATCACGGTCGGCTGGTGTCAACCGGGGATTTCGAGCCAATCTGTTCGAAGCACCCGTTTTGCAGGCGATCGCTGCTGCGCAAGCCACTCAGGTCGCGGCAGACGCAGACATTTCAGGCGAACACTCACCGTTTACTCGCGTGTTTCTGGACGCGATGGCTCACGGACCCACAGGAGACAACCAAAGCCTGTTCACGGCGAGTGAATTATTCGCGTTCATTCCAAGTCGAATTCGCGCCATGAAAGACGTTCAGCAGGACCCACGTGGTGGCTGGCTGGCCGGCGAGGGTGACTTCTATTTCTTTCCAAAAGATCTAAGCGGTTCATCGACGGCGGATGAGGAAACTGTTTCTGGTAACAACAGGTCGCTAGTCCCGCCGGATGAAGTATCTGACGGCAAGGTAACTGGCAATACGTCGTCATACTGGCCACTCCTGGGCACGACTGCGATTCTCACCGTGATTGCGACGAGCTCTTGTGCGTGGTGGTATTTCCGACCAGCGCGGCGGACGCTGGCGGAAGCAATCGTGCAAAACTCGGGTCAGTCCGGGAGCAGTTCGACAGCGTCGATCAGCAAATCCATGCCGCAACAGACGGACGTCGGTGAACTGTATCTGCAAGTCCAGGGGTCACCGTATGCCTACCGCGCTCCGTTCGGAGCAGAACGCGTCACGGTTGGTCGTCAGCGCAGAAAAGCGGGACAGATGGCGGATGAAGGGAATGACTTCGTGATTCGAATTCCGGAATCGGATTCAAAGACACGTTTGTTGAGTCGCCGACATTTGGAATTCAAACGAATCGACGACCAGTATTTTGTCATCGACAGAAGTACCACTGGCACTCAGTTAAACGGTCGGCCCCTCGTCCGAAACGAATCTGCGGTGGTTGTCTCGGGCGACCTCGTCTCCGTTGCCGAAGTTTTGACGCTGGAAATCCTGATTCGTCCAGCGCAGCCTGCTGGGAATCTGGCAGGTCAATCACGCCCAGTGGCTGCCGTTTCAGAGATGGAACTCAGTCCGTGGAACCATTCCGGTGTGGTTGTCGAAGCCACACTCGGTGACCTGGTGACGATGGATGAAGAATAGCTCCGTTCCGAATCTCTTGACATCGACGACGCAGTGACAATTGACGTTCTACTTTGGCAATCATGGAAACACGATGACGATGGCAACCTCAACAGAAAGTGCGACCATTGAACGCATTGGTCCCTACATCGTGGAGAGGAAAATCGGCGAAGGGGCACACGGCACAGTTTATGCCGCCCATCATCGCGACAAGCCATCCACCACAGTTGCACTGAAGGTGGTGGAAAACCGCGGCAATCTGGATCGCCTGCTGCTGGAACCTGAGATCCTGTCGAAACTGCGACATCCGGGCATTGTCGGTCTGCAGGACTACTTCATCGACAACGATCGACTTGTGGTTTCACTGGAATTCCTGAACGGAGGTGATTTGAAAGCCTGGTCGAAGGCACACGGGCAATTCAACGCTGCGGAAACTCGTGATTTCATGCGGCAAATGGCTTCTGCGCTGCAGCACGCTCATGAAGCAGGAGTGTTGCATCGGGACATCAAACCAGCCAACATTATTGTGGTCGAGGGCAGAGATGGACCGCGATATGTCTTAACCGACTTTGGCATCAGTCGTATTTCAGAGGGCCTGCAGGTCTCACGCAAGACAGGCGGCACCTATCACTTTATGGCTCCCGAACAATTGCGGGGGCGCCCGACAGCTCAGTCTGACTTATGGGCACTTGGTGTTGTTGCATACCAACTCCTGACCAGCGAGCTGCCGTTCGGGGGAGAAACGGTCAAGGAACTGGCCGCCGAAGTTCTGTACAAGAGCCCCGTGCCGCTGGCCAGCCTGCTGAAGGATTTCCACGACGACGAACTGGCAGAGATCATTTACGGCACTCTGGAAAAACAACCCGCGAACCGCATCGACTCAGCGGCAGCGCTTCTGCAGCAACTTGGCGGCGGTCATCAGACGAAGACGCCGGTTTCACAGAATGTGCGAGTCCAGGCACTGACGATTGATGCCCAGGCTCAGCGAAAGGTGCGTCGATACACCGTCGGGTGTGTCATGTCAGCGCTCCTCTGGTCCGGGCCTCTGCTGACAATTCCAACGACGATCGTGCTGGCAGGCTTGTGGTGTTTCTATCAGGGGCAGCGGGCGATTTTCCATCGTCACCTGTTAAGAGGCAGCAGTTTCACGCTGGGCGGACTCTTACTGCTGCTCATTGGCTACGTCGTGACGCAAGCCTTTCTCCCGGCGGTGTTGGCGGGACTTCATGCCGGCGGAGTAGACGTCAATAAATTCGGATCTGCAATTATCCTGGGGAGTACGATCTCCATCGTACTGTTCAGTCTTATTTTCGTCCCCTTGACGGTTTACCTCTTTTCCAAACTTCGTGCCCAGCACCGCGAGATTGGACTCCGCCGAGCGATTACGGAGAACAGTGGAGATACGGACAAACAACTTGATATTTTGGGAGCCATGGCACAAGAACTGACCGAGGACCTGGTAGTCCGGCAAAAATACGCCGAGGCATTGCTGGCACACGGTCGCCAAAGGGAGGCTGTTGTGGAAGCAAAACTCATGCTGAATGAAGACCCGTACAACATGGCTGCGGGACTTCTGCTGGCTCACAGTTACTTTGAACTTGGCCTGAATGAATTGACGATCAGCGTTTGCGATGCCTTCCTGGACATCGCCGGATATTGCTTTGAGTTTCGGGAACTGCGAGATCTGGCATCGCAATCTGCAGGAGTTGTCCAATGAAACAGGAATGTAAATTTCAGATACCACGTATGTCGTTGTGGGATTCGATGTTTGGACGCCCACTGTACTTTTATGGAAAAGGTTCCGTGGTGTTGCAGGACACCGGCCTGATGGTGCACGGTGACCTTCCCAAATTTATGTTGCCGTTTTTCGGCCGCTTCTATGCTCGCCTGATTACCGGACGCACTATGCGGACGGTCCCGTATTCCCAGGTCATCCGGCATAAGGTGACTGGTCGCTGGGTATCGATCAGCTTTCTGAAGATCTTGTTCTTTCTGCTTTGGTTTGGGGGAATTGGATTATTGTTCATGAGTGTTGCTTCCGACCTGGGACCAGCCGTAGCGATTCCGCTGGGCATCGTCGCCTTCGTCGTCATCCCGGCTGTGATCCTGATGTTCGATCGTGCCACACACTACATCACCTATCGCTTGCCGTCCGGAAAACGCAGTCAATTCGCCTTCCGGCTGAGTCCGATTTCCCGCGACCAAATGTCGATATTCGTGAATCGACTTAACGAACTTCAGTCGGCGGCAGCAGCATTTGAACAAAGGGAATCAATTCAGTGAGCACGTCAATTGTAAAACATTCCCACACGTTAGCATGTGTACTTCTGGCCGTATGCTTTATGGACCGTCCATCAGCTGCAGACGAAGTTGATCCGCCAACGAAGCTGTTGACTGCAGCAACGCAGGCGCGACTGGAGAAGCGATTCTCAGACGCGGAACAGTTGTGTACACAGGCACTGGAAATAGCAGATCAGGCAAAGGATTCTGCTCAGGTACGCAGCGAAGCCAATAATCAATGGGGGCTTATGCAGCTGGATCAGCAACAACCAGCCGCAGCGATCCAATACTTCCGAAAGGCGCTGGACGGCCTTGCCGAAAGTCATTCTGAACAACGCGCCGTTGTGAACTACAACCTTGGTTTCGCCTGTTTCCGCCATGCCGACTACGGTGATTCAGTAAAGGCATTCGAAGCAGCGCTCGAGATCAGAGTATTCGAGTACGGCAACGAAGACCCACGCCTCATCAATCTTCTCCAGAATCTTGCAGACGCCTGCGCACAGGCGAATCAACATGAGAAATCGATTGACTGCCTGCGGCGCATTCTTGAAATCCGCAGGACATCGGATGGCGAGAATTCCCTTCAGGTCGCCGCTGCCAACGCAGCTCTGGCCACTCAAATCGAACTGCACCAGAATGCTGCAGCGGCACTTCCGTTTCATCGAGAATCCGTGAGGATTTACGAAGCGTTGCACGGCCAATGGAACGTCGATGTGATCAACGGTCTGCTTCGTCTGTCAAAGAACCTGCAAGCCGATCAGCAGCTGGAAGAATCACTGACCGTCAACCGCCTTGCTTTGGAACGCGCCGAAAAATTGAAAGGACCTGACTCTCCGGATTTTCGACCAATCCTGAGGCATCAGCTAGTCCTTCATCAGGCTCGGAGTGACGCTAAACAGGTGGAAGCAATCACAACACGGCTGAATCGCCTTGAGGCCATCGCGGCATGGCACCAGCGACGCACGGCTCAGGTGGGACTGGTCAACTCAGGCCAGCTGGAACAGGCCATTTCCGAATTGCCAGCGTTACAGGCCGAAGCTGCTGCGTTCGGAGAAATCTCCGCACCAGCAGCGTGGCTGAAGTATCACGAAGCGGCTCTGTTTGCCGCTGGTCAGCGATGGACGGAAGCAGTCGATGCGGCAGAGGCAGGACTGGACATCGAACGCAGGGTGTTGGGCGATGCGCACCCGGAGATAGCTGCGTCGTGGAAGCTGCTGGCGGATCATCAGATTGCTGCCGGAGAACTGGCACTGGCGAAGAAGAGTCTGGAAGCCGGTCGTCAATCCAACGCGGATTCAGGATTCCCTGATCTCAATCAGGAACACGAAATGATGTATACCCTGGCATTGCTGCACTTAAAAGCGGGGAAGGATGTCGACGCGATGCAGTTGTTCGACAAATGCTACAACCTGCGACGCGACTTAGGGTTCGCGATTGATTTTCGTGATGCCGACATTATCAACCATTTCGGCGTACTGCAGCAGCGTCTTACCGGCCCCGCGAAGGCTCTGGAATTCTTTGCGAGAGCCGAACAAATCCTGATGAACGTCGCTCCCGAATCTCCTTTACTGGCGACTGTCCGCAATAACATCATGCAGGTGAAGGAACAGATCGCCGCACAACCGCCGATCCCGGCTGAGTCGAATCCGGTAACCAGCGTCGCCAGCGAGGGTAATTCCGAAGTCTCCGAGGACGCCACATCCAGTCAGACAAAAGACTGGACCTGGATAATTATGAGCTGTCTGTTCGCCGCCTACTACTCGGCAGGTCGAGGATACTCACCCGTGCTTTGGATTTTGCTGACGCTTACGACAAGTGTTGTCGTGGCGCTTTCCGTATTGGCAATTCTGCCGAATCGAAAACTGCAAAAACTCAGGGCCAGGGAGTCCGGAAAACTCGACCAACTGCTGGCAACCCGCAAAGTCAGAACTGTTGCGGCTGTCGGCGGCGCGATGGTACTGGATGTTTCCGTCGGAGATCAGGCAACGAGTGCCTGAATTCTTTTACCGCAGGAAGAATAGAATCGATTTCATCAGAAATGTCGCTGTTTCGTGATACCACGTTCATCGCACTTTGGAGCCAGCAGCCATGGGATATGAAACACCCCTGAACATCGGATTTGGCACCGTCCTGACAATGATGTTGACCATCATCCCGTGCAGCGCACAGACGAAGGACTCGGCTGGCAACTCAGTGAGTCTGCCGGTTCATCCGGAACAGGCCATGGCCGCTCTGTATCCGGACAGCGGTCCTGTGGATCTTGAAGCCGAAACGCCATCCGCAGACATACGGAGACTTCTGGAAGGTCCCAGTCGCGGTGCGGCATCGTTGGTGTTTCCGGAGGTCGCACCAGCGGTTGTCGTCGTGCGAATTCCGACTGGCTATGGAACCGGATTTGTGATTGATTCCGACGGCTGGATACTGACCAACAATCATGTGATTGCTTCAGCATCCATTGATATTGATTCCGGCAGTCGCTTCGCCTTCATCCATTTTGGGGATATGAAGGAAGGGTTTATGAACCTGAACAAGACGAGCCATCTGGCTTTCGTGCATGCCGCGAGTGCTGAAAAGGACCTCGCCTTATTGAAGCTTAAGACACTGCCAGAGGGGCGCACACTGAATCCCGTCCGCTTCGCCGGGAAGAATGCTGATCCGGGGCTGGATTGCATCACGATCGGACATCCCTCACGCGGCCTGTTCTGGTCAGTCCGCAGCGGTGAGATTGTCGGCGCGGGAAACTATCCCGGCGATATGATTGATTCGATCATGCCGCAATTCACAATGTCCGTGGCAGCCCAGGAATCATTCGCGGAGTCTCTCCGTCACGGCCAGTCTCGAAAGGCGTTGCTTTCGACATGTGGAATTAACCCCGGAGATTCCGGCGGTCCACTGCTGAACAATGAAGGAGAGTTGGTGGCCGTGAATTTTGCGATACCAAAATCGGACAAGGATTCTCAGGTCAATCTGGACAAGTTCAGCTACCACGTGCATCTCGATGAGGTCAGAGCCTTTACCGTCAACAAACCCGAAAAACCCGAGGTGTTTCGTCCGGACTACTGGCCTCCAGCGACGTCCAGCAAACTGATGGACAGAGATGGTGACGACAAATTCGAAACCTGGTTCTTTACAATCAACGATATGGACCCGGCGTCGGGGATTCTGTTCGACCTTGATGAAGACACAAAACCGACATTTGTCGAAGAATTTCGAGCCGGGACAGCGAAGCGAGAACAGTTTGATTTTGAAGTGGCCTACGTTCGAATTCCCAATACTCGCGTTTTCTATGACCGGGACAACGACGGCGAAGTGGACATGATCCTGACCGATACCAACGAGGACGGGACCAGCAATTTGACAGTCGCAAAGACGAAAGGTGGCTGGGAGAAACTTCCCGCAGCGAGGCAGCAGATGCTTGATCCGAACCTGTTGACGCAAGTGAGTCTGCGCGAACGCTTCAAAACCATCGTTTTGCAGAAGCCCGCGCAACACGAACCGCCGCCAAACGCACTGCCAAACAAGTCAGAGGCTGCGACATCAAAAGCGACCGAGCCATCACCCACAGAACAGAATACGGCGCAGCAGGAATAACGACACTCCTTTTCCGATCTCAAATAAGGCCGGTCGATCGAAGTCCTTGTTGACGTAAACGATCCGAGTCGAGTCCAGGCAAATCGATGGGTTTCGTTGTGGGGATCGTCAGGAATTTCCGGGGCTTGTGCCGTCGTTCTAATGTTCGACATTCTTCATCGATTGAGGAAATCCTGAGTCTACCTCACGAAAATGTCCCTTTCTTTTTCAAATTTTTGTCCGCCAGCGGTTCCCTTTGCAATTCTGGAGGACAGTCGAAGGAAACGCGAACCGATTTAGTTATCGTCATTCTGCTGATGGTGAAGATCGACATCGAGTTTCCTGGGGACACATCGGTATCAAAATCGAACTGGAGCTTATTATGACAACACTTCGTCAGTACTCGACCTCAAGTGTTCTGAACAATGGCAGCACATCCCAATACGTGGGCGATATCTGGATAGGGCACACGTATCGTCGATTGCACAGTTGCGACACTGCAAATGTCGGGCAACTTTCACTCAAAGCGAATAATTTGCTCGCTGACATGAGTGAAAAAAGCTGGAAGCTCCTGGTTGTCCCACAAGATTCCAAAAACGCGAAGCCGGGATCCCGCAAGCAAATCTGCCTCGAAGTCAATAATCAGAGTTGTCGGTTGTTCCTGGATGACACCGGAAAAACGATCACAAAAATCACAATAGGCCCTATTGCTGCCATCGAGAGTTCTACAGAAATGGGCAATCAGTATTTCTGAAGAATGTGGGTTCGCCAACTGGCCGAAGGAGAACGCGTCCTGCATCGACCGCGTAAGGGTGAGACTCGCGGTTCGGTAATGTGCCATACGTTGAAGAATTGCACTCGCGTTTTTCCGACTGTGCCGATTGAAATTGTGCTTGAAGTGGTTCGGCGCCGTCCCCGACTACTGGGCTTTCTGTTGTAAATGCCCCAAAAAACGTTTTGGGTATCTCAGCCAATTACAAGTCTCAAACAGCGGATACCAATTCAGCTGATTGAACATCCCGGTGGAATTTGTCCGACGAATTCGAAAACCATGTGATAGTTGAAGGCAGGGCTACAATATGGTCGGAATGCGGATCGCCACAATATCTGACGAACCTGCAATTGCAGCACTGCTGGAGTCCCAGTACGCTCAGTCCGATGAAGTGTCATTGCGCAATGAGCACAAGATCCGTTGGACCAATGCGAGCGATTCGGATGTTATCCTGGTCGTAGTAATTCTGGGTCGCATCGTCTCAACGATGCGCGGTA
This sequence comes from Planctomycetaceae bacterium, assembly GCA_020426105.1. GTDB lineage: Bacteria > Planctomycetota > Planctomycetia > Planctomycetales > Planctomycetaceae > SXXK01. The sequence goes on along the minus strand of JAGQQS010000227.1, from coordinate 22,270 downwards.
CTGTGGTTGCCACAAGTGTGGATGCTGAGGGGATCCTGCAACGTCCGCTTGACTCTGCTAACGTAAATTTTCCTGCGTTAGTATTGTCACGTGCAGCCACGCAAGCGTCGGCGCGTCGAAATGGCTACTCGTCATTGCTGCGATACTGTTTTATTCGTGGGTGTGTAGACACTAGCATCAAAACCGTTATTGGTGCGATGAACTCTACCGCACCGCGCATACCTGACATGAAAAGGATGGGGTATAGGTTCTCCATGCCTGAACCGCATGAACCAGCATTCCTGAAACTACACGCACCTTCCCTTTCTGTCGTCGCAATGCTTGACTGCACGCACTTTGCCAGAGCGATTGATCATTTAGCCACCCAGCAATCCGACACTTTACGGCAAGCCGAATGGCTCGGCGAATTGCTTACAATACCCCATACAGACTGAGTACATGATCCGGACCTTACGGACTCCCGGTGATAACCAGTTCACGGGGATGCGTCGCGAAATACAGCGATTCAAGGGCCGAAGGCAAGCCATTGTAGGTCGGAACGCGTAGTCCGAAGTACCGGAGAAATGACCTCAGGGTAATGCTTTGGCGCGAAGCTCCATGTCTTCTCTGTTTAGTTTAAGAGCGAATGGTCGCTTGATTTCGAACGCAATTCGCTTGCTGTTGGGCCACATTGCATCTTGCCAAGGCTCCGGAAATGGAATTACTTGACCCGCAGAGGAAACAAGCTTTTGTTTTTGGGGATTTCCTGACCAGAAAGATGTCCGTCTGCCACGACTTCTGCAATCAGGCTTCAGGAACACTTTCAAACGAATTAACCATTCAAGATCAGGAGCCCTGCGATGAAGTTACCAATCCGGTGGATGTTAATGTCTGCAGTCTGTTTCGCGGCAAATGGAGTAAGCGATGCGGGCGAACCTCCGCACGACCCGGTGTATCAACCATTGGATGCTGATATCGCATTTGAGCACTATGTCGAATTACAGCAGATTGCAGATGCGTTGAGGACAGAAAATGCTGCCGCATTGATTGATCTTTCGTTGCAGTTGGCGGAAGCTGAACGAATTCTGTTGCGAGGTCACAATTCAAAGCTGACTTCGTCGGAACTATTGCTGAAGGCAGCGCAGCTGGCTGCGAAGAATAATGACACCGATTCACTCGCACGGTTGTCTATGTTCGCCGAGAAATTGGAGGACAAAGGTATGCTGACGCGAATCAAAGCGGCAACAAAACTGTCAGCCGATTCGCGAGTCGAACAACCTGAGGTTTCAATTTCGATCAGAGGAACAGACATCGATAGTCTGATTGATTTGAAAGACTGGATGGATTTCATCAGCGGCCTGGAAAGCACAGGCGACCGAGCATCATTGGTTGCTGTGCTTGAGTCGATCGACGCCTCAGAACGTTTTTCAGACTCACAGAAGACTGCGTTGAAAATACAAGCGGATGATTCTTTGAAAGCAATCGGCAATTCCGATCCAGACGGTCTGCTGACCAAATTGACATCCACAGGCCGCGGCTGGAATCCACGGAAAACGATTGGCGAGATTGCAGAAGGTGACTTCGTCGGTGCAATTTCCGGTGCTGACTTTCGAATTGAGCAGAACAACACGGATTTTTCAGGCAATTCGGGGAAACACTGGAAAATGGTTTACACGCTGAAGAACGAAACACCCTATCACATTTCCGTCGAGTTCGCTCCGTCAGGAAACGTAAGCCCATTGCCCCCGGGGAAAAAAATCACCTGCCGCTCACGAGCCTCAGCCTGGGGGAGCGAAAAGACAGGTGTCAAATACACATATCCTCAAGTGCGCGCGAAAGCATCGAACGGAAAAAACTGGTTGAGGACAATTTCCCGAGATGGCGAGGACTACCGAATTATTCGACGTGCCGACGGCAGCATTCAAATCGTCCCGTAACACTCTGTGTGACTTCAAACTGTGCAGATGCGACCTTTCTGGAGGATGAGTCCACGCGAGTAAAAAGATGTGCACTTGTTCATTTTCGACATTTACGAACGGCATTCGGAGTCTTCAATGAAATACATTCTAAAGCCTTCTCTATTCCTGAGCGTCGCGGGAAGCCTGCTTCTGTTGACGTCCATTGCGACTGGTCAGGACCGCGGTGCCCAAAGCCTGCCGGACACGACGGGTAGCATTGGTGCTGTCGTCGGCCCAACTGACGATAATGAATCCGATCCCTTGCTGTCTGGTGTCAGCCGAAGTGAGAACCAGAACGACCTGAGCGATCCAACCTTTGAAAGGCATGTGAATCCTGGATTGATCGGACTGGCCCTGTCCTCAGGCGACACGGTTCTTCTCGCCGATGTCGCGTTGCAGTGGACAGAGGCTGAGCATGTACTCAATCGTTTGCATCGTTCAGGTGTGACAGCCAGATTTTTGGTTGAAAAAGCGGCTCGGCTTGCGGCGAAAACCGGAGACAAGGCCACATTGGCCAGGCTGGCCAGGGCATCAGAACTGACGAAGCACGCTGATCTGGCATCGCAAATCGCAGCCATTGAGAAGCTCGACAGAAATAGTCGTGTGACCGAGCCGGAATGGACCATCGACGTCAATGGGGTCGACTCTGAAACGTTCGGTCGGATTCGTCAAATTCGGGACGACATCCAATCGGCTGCTCTGACCAGCGACCTGGTTCGTCTGCGGAACATTGCCAGCGAGCTCAAGACCGCCTCTCTTCCCGATGCCGCAGCAACGCATCTCTCCAGTCTGGTTGGCCAGGCGATTGAATCCGTCGACACAGATGCTGCGCCTGCCGACGACGCGGTCCGTATGCTGATCGGTCAGACTCGCGGCATTTGCGGAAAATGCAGCGGCACCGGGCGATACGTCCGAGGTCTCAGCATTGTGAGGTGTGATCGCTGCGATGGCCACGGATCTTTGCCTGATAACGATGGCGGATATGTCTCCGGTTGGGCAATGGAAAGCTCAACCGGTTCTTCCGAGGGAAATATCCAGACGGATTCTCAGGTAAAGAGACGATTCCAATTCACCCTTTGGAACGGATGTGACAACGCCGTTATTCATTTCAGACTGGGAAAGATCAGAACGGAACAACTCGCGCCCGGTGCAAAGAAATCTTATTCATTCACCGGAAATGCGTCAGATGCCACGCTCTACATATTTAACAACAAGAAACAATACAACCTGAAATCCGGGAATCATAAATTCTGGTGGATGAAAAGCGGACAGGTTGGCTTTGATATGAACAACTTCTGACTGAACAGCTCAATTTATGAAAACGACTAGAATGAAACGTTGCTCAACATCTTGTCAATCGATCGTGGTATCGCTGTACTTGCTGATCGTTGCTGACGGATGTGGCTCTCCAGCTGGCCGAAGGTGAACGTGTTTTGCAGCGGCCTCGTAAGGCAATCAGCGTTCATCAAGCATTGAAATTGGCGATCACTGCTGCAAGTCAGCACAACGATCAAGCATCACTGGCACGGCTGGCGAAGCTTGCGACTCTGCGACAAGACAACGATCTCGAAGCTCAGGTCGCCGCCGCACAGAAGCTTGCTGGAGTGAGTCGGGATAACACCACGGAAATGATGATCAATGTTCAGGATGTGGATGTCGCCGACTATGAACGACTGAGAACCTGCCTCAGCGTGATCGATCTGGCACGACTGACGGGTGACGCCCGCGCACTGGCTGCGCTGGAAAGTGATTTGGAAAACGCCGTGCCAGAGGCTTTCCACGAGACGATGCGAAAGCGGATCGCTGAAACTCGCGTCAGCTTACCTGAGCCGGAAGACGGCAACGAACAGCTTGTTGCCGCACTCGAGCGGTTGAAGGCGGCATCTCGCTGCGATGAGCCGTCTTGTGACTGAAGAAGAAGGAGTCGTCACAGGTCACTGCACGCCTTGCTGGGGCGGTCGAGGCGATTCGAGATTTTGCGACGGAGCACAAACTCGAGAATTGGGCGGAATTGTTCGATAACGCCTAACAGGTGTTGCAGTCTCCACAAGACCCTAAACAGTCAGAAATGCGGGTATTAGTCTGGCCTGTATACTTCACAGAGCTTGCATCTCCCCACCAAAGCGCAGTCATCTCCAGCCACAAACACCACCGATGGTTGCCATACACAACGCCATCGTTACACCCGACCAGTTACGGAAGCGTATTGAGGAATACAGCACTCCAGGAGTCGATGGCAGGCCAAATCAGATCGGAACAAGTAGTCCGAAGCACCACTGAGAAATCAAACTGTAGTTTTTCAGGATTTCCTGACCAGAAAGATGTCCGGCGGTCACATCTTCTGCAATCAGGTTGCTGGAACGTGCGTCAATATCCGGTCCGCCCGAGATGGAATCCTCCAATGAACGGCACAAGCTGCGTGTGGACAATTTGCCGTAATTGTGACGACCAGCGAATCATTTGAGGTACCGCCGGTGAGATCTGAATCGTCTCGTCAGCAAAAGATGGCGTTACGCGAAATCTGCAATATTCAACAACAACTCAACCTTTAGAAAGTCCTGAGTCAATGAACGTTTTTAAGAAAATCGTCGCGATCCCCGTATTGCTGGTAGCAGCAGCTTTTGGCTACCAGTTCTATATCGGGATTCAGCCGATTGAGTCCATAAACTGGGGTGTTGAATTGGTCTTATTGGTTGTTACGTGCCTGTTCTGCAAAGTCGGGTGGGGATTGATGACTGGAAAAAAGATGCAGCGTTCGGGACTTAAGGGAGTGAGCAAGGCTGATTGAAAAACTTCCGAATTCAAACCGATCTTCCTGAAGCGACTTCCATTTCGAATAGCGACATGTTTCCACGTTCTTCAATGACAATCCTGCTGCTCACGGTGGCGATCAACACCACTTCGTTCGGGCAACCGGATACCAATGCCATTCCGCTTCGACTGGCCTTACTGGTCGGAGTCGAAAAGTACCAGAATCTGGCTCCACATGAACAACTTGCCGGTTGCGTTAACGACACCCGGGCAATGAGTACTTTGCTGATTCAACGATTTGGTTTTCTGCCTGCTGAAGTCGTGACGCTAAACGACGAAGCTGCGACCGGGGCGACAATCCGGCAGGAACTTTCGAAACTGGTGCAGCGAGTCCATGCCTTACCAGCAGATTCTGCACCCGCACAAATCGTATTTCACTTCAGCGGGCATGGATCGCAGGTGGCCGACCAGGTTTCGGGTGACGCAGGCAGCGACGAACAGGACGGACTGGATGAAACGCTGGTTCCCTGTGATGCGACAACGCAGGGAGGATCCGAAGACATCCGCGATGACGAAGTGTTCGCCTTTGCGGATCAGATTTGCCATGGCGAAAAAGCAAGGGTCTGGTTATTGCTGGATTGTTGCCATTCGGGAACCGGAGCTCGTGGGACGACTCGCTTTCGGTCACTGGAACGAGGATCGGTATTGCCATTGGACGTGGATTTAGAAACGACTCGCCGTGTCACACCAAAGCGACTGCCAGACGGAGCGGTTTTGTTGTCGGCGTGTCGAGCAAGTGAAAAAGAGCCAGAGTACCAGGATGGCACTCTGCAATACGGACTCTTGACCAGGTTTGTGACCCAGATCCTGAATCAGGAGACGGCAGTTTCGCAGTTATCTTATGACGCATTGTGTGAGTCACTGGTCGTACACTACCGCCAGGCGGGAGTTACTCAGGCACCGACCCCGCAACTTGAAGGTGCCCGAAGCAGCATTGTACTGGGGGCGACTGCGTCACTTGACCGGCAACCGTTCTGGAAAGTGAGCTATGATTCAAGTGATCAGTCGATGGCAACCGTTCATGCGGGATCGCTGCACGGCATCACGACAGGGTCGCTATTCGAACTCTATGATCGCCCAGACCAGATTCCCGATCCACTGGCGTCTACTGACATTACCGTTGACGACTCGTCTCGACCGTGGCTCCGAATCGAACAGACCGACGGTGTAACTTCAATGGCGAGTGTATTTCGATGGAAGGAAAATGAGCAGGTCGCGACTGGGTTACCGCCGGATTTTCTGGCGGGATATGCCGTTGAACGCGTCCATGAACATGGTGATTTTATGCTGCGCATGAAAGTCGTTCGGGCCATTGACGTCGATCAGGACAGCCCCGCTTTGGCTAAGGATGATCCTTCGCTGCCGCAATTGGTACGCAACGCTCTGGCCGGAGGCCGCACGAACGACAGCGAATCACCCTGGTTGGTGTTGGCAACTGATGATGCCGCGTGCGATGTCGTGCTTAGAATTGCCGATGATCATGCGGCCGTCTTTCCATCAACCGGGAATAGTTCCAAGGTGACGCAGGGATCAGCGAAGCCTGACAAGATTTCGAAGTTGCTCAAAGGTGGCTGGGGCCCGATTGATCTTCGATCTGAAACAGCGTCAGCCGATCTGATGAAAATGCTGCGGCAGATCAATCGCGTCAGGAATCTTATGCGAATCGTCGCACAATCCGGAGCGGACCAGGCTTCCCGGCCGCAGGTGAAGCTGGAACTGGTTGAAATTGACATCGACAGCCGAAACGAAATCATTGCCGATCGACCATGGACGGTTTCTCGTGATGAAGATGGTCAAGGATCGCTGATCATGCGAGACGGTAGCATTTACACAGTTCGTATTACCAATACCGAGGCCGCAGTTTCCGGGCACCCCGTCTACGTAACTGTTCTCCATGTGGATGCAGATATGGGCATCGACGTTCTGATTCCGTATCAGCAGGGAGCGACGGAAGAGCAACTGCTACTCCCGGGAGAATCAAGACTGAGCGGTCCGTTTCAATGCAACGCTCCCGGAGATCCACCAATTCATGGCAGAAGAACAGCAATCATGCTCGCAACGCGGGAACCCAATGATTTCTACGTTCTTGCAAGCGCCAGCCTGCCCGTGACGCGAGGTGCCAGATCCGCCAACAATCGCTCTCTGGATGACATATTGATTGAAAATACGTATTTTCGCACTCGTGGAGGAACCAAACGACTTCGTCCGGCTGCTGCGACAGACAATTCATGGACATCGTCAGTTGTTCAGTGGATTGTTTTGCCTTAAGTATTCCCGACACAATCTCAGTTGCTTGACACCAGTGGAGGTCAACGCATAATCGCATGCCACAGCGATTATCGTTCACTGAGGCCGAAAATTGATGAGCGTGGACACTCAAAACTTTGCCAATTTGATACTTCGCGTTCGTGATGGCGAGACCGGCGCAGTCGAAGAGGTCATGACCCGCTATGGCGAGGCGCTCCAGCGGGAGGTTCGCTTTACGCTGCTGGATTCGCGATTGCGACGCTTTATCGGTGACAGTGACGTTTTTCAGTCTGTGATATTCCGATTCGTTAATGGAATGCGAGAAGGATCGTATACGGTAGAGACGCCAACAGATCTGGTGGGTCTATTGAAAGGGATTGCGCGCAATCGCATTGCGGAACTTGTAAGGTTCTGGCACGCACAACGACGTGATCTCTCAAGAAACACAGACTATGACGCGGCGTTAACGACGGATGCTTCTGATGAATCAGAAAGCCCTGATCATGTCCTGGCTCGTGCCGAGTTGGCTTCCTGTATTCAAGGGCGTCTGGAAGTTCGCGACTGTGAAATCATGCTGCTTCGAGACGAAGGATTGAGTTGGTCTGCAATTGCGGAAAGGATGGGGGCCGTTAGCGGCGAAGCCCTGAGAAAGCAGCATACGCGGGCATTGGCGCAGATCGCTGCAGAATTCTCTCAGCAAGTCTCCGAGAGTTGAACTCGACGCAGGGGTTTGGAAAACAATATTTCCTGGTGGCACGCTTGAACTCCCGGTATTCCTGACTTTCTTCAGGGAAATTTCGTCCGGTCGAGACACCAAAAGCAATATCCATGACGTAGTGCTTTCGTCCTGATGTCAACTTCGAGTGTGGATCAATGACCAAATCGAACCGAACCTCTGTCATGGGTTTGGCAGTCGAGGAATTCCTGCGTAACTGGATTCCAGATTCCGACGCAGAGAATTTGCAGCGACTCCTTTTGGAGGAAACACTTTCGCCTCGCGACCGGCGGAATCTTGTTCTGGTTGACCAGCGATTGCGCTGGATGCGAGGTAATGGCAGGTCAGTCGAAGACTACCTGCAGGAGCTCAACACTTCGGCCGCCAATTGGGAAATCAGTTCGGACTTTGTCGCTGATTTAATATATGGAGAATGGCTGGCAAGAGGAAAATCCGGCGTTCCCGAGCCTTCCGTTCTCATGATCGAAATATTCCCGGACCTCCCTCAAAAGCTAAGGTTGCAGATGGAACTTCTGGAATCCATTTGTGATGAAGCGGCAGCATTGAGTTGTTCTTCAGATCTGCTTCAGGCAATGCGACTGGCAGACTCGCTTCAACCAGTTAATCATGGTGATCGGGATCCGCAACTATTGCTGATCGATGAACAAATTCCAGTTCGAAAACAGCGGATTGGACTTTCGAGTTATCTCCCTGTGTTCGTTGCCATCGCGGCATGTCTAATCATGATTGCCTATTTGGCGATTGATTCGACCACAAATCGGAAATACTCGACTGCCACTGCGACAGGCGATTTCAGGGCTGACTATGATGTTGCCTGGACTGTGGACGTTTATCGTTCAGGAGACATGAATCGCCACGAACGGCTGACCGATCGGCCATCGTCGCTGTATGGCGGTGATGCATTTCGGATTGGTGTTGGAGTTAAATCTGGAGCCCATGTTTACGTTTACACGGTTGGATCAAATGGCATTGCTGCCTATCTGGGAACGCAAAACAAGATTGGCACAGATCGTCTTGCTACCTTTCCGCCTCAGGACGGAGAGGCAATTACGGTTCCTGAGAATGACGGAACACTGCTGTGCGTGGTGATTGTCCGGGACAGTCCTTTCAAGGCCCCCGAAACCGTTCTGGATCAACTCCGTTTTTCCTTACCCTTACCAGGGATTGAATCCGATACGCTGCTTGTGGATGGAATTCCGCTGATGACCCCAAGACTACTTCCAGCGGCGAATGGGAATTCCGGCGGTGTGATGCTTGCCGACCTGAAGGCGCGACTTGGTGAATCATACGCATCGCGCTCGATCGGACCTGCCGAGCCGATTGCTGCGACCGAAGTCGCTGTCCGTCTGAAGGAGTGGTATCTGAAGTTACCGGAGGAACTTGGCGATGTCCATTACCTTGGCCTTCGCGTCATCGGCAAGCCTTAGTCGCACAATGTTTCAGAGTTCCCCTTCCAATGTCCTGGATACAATTGAGTCGTGAAATGCACAGAAACAGCTTCGCTTTCCTTATAGCAATTGTGCTGCTGGCAATCCCGGCAGGATCCCAGTCGGCCAGTGGTGAAGACATGGGTATGCTCATTCGCGTTAGCGATCGCGATGCGATCCTGGTCGATCCAGTACAAATCACAAGTCTCGGTGACGAACTCAAACACCCTGGTCTGTTAGTATGGTCAGAGAAGGGAAAAGATCGCTGGCAGTTTCTCCCGACGGATCGCCTCGAACTGGCATCTGACGTTGCGACTTCGTTCGTCGCGCTGGTCAGCCATAACAGCCGAGGTGATTCCAGCATCACGCCTTCCGCGATGCTGCCCCCCACCACGCAACTTGTTCAGCTTGTTGGCCAGGTCGTGCTGCGAGGCAGTAGTTTTATCACCCCGCCGGATAAGTCATTAATACTTGATGGAAGGATCACGATTCGCCGCAGAGCCGGGGATGACAAGTCACAACCATTCCCTCCGGATCAACTGAACATCACCAGAAACAACAGGGTGATACTGCGTTTGTCTCTGGACGATGGCGAACAAACGCTGCGATGGTCCGGGATTAGTGGTCTGCCTGAGGCGCTTGTTGATGGACTTCCGCCGGGAGAATACAACATGAGGGCAACGAAGGCGGGGACGGATACATCATTTCGCATAGCGACTGCAGACGCCCGAATGGATATCATGGCCAGTTCTGAACAGGCAAAAACAATGTTCGGAAAGGTCGATGACGCCGTATCACTGCAAATCACCGTTGAGACGCTGCTGGGCCATCAAGAGATGCAGACGCCACGGCCGTTGCTGGTTGATGCGTTCGATCTGCTTGATCGGGCCGATGGTACAGAATTACCGACAAAGCACCTGCGTTCAGTGTACGCCGACATTCGCAACCGTCTCGAAGGAAAGAAGTCGGGGGCTACCGAAGACCCCGATGCCACAGGGATCGAATCCATCGACTTGGTACGAAACGCAATCGACGCTGGGAGATGGAAAAATGCGACTGAACTTCTGGATGGAATCAAGACATCTTCAGATCCACGCACGCACGCACTTTCAGTTCTTTATCGTGCGGTCGTCCTTGCAGAATCTGGCCAGTCCACAGCAGACCTTGCAGAAGCGTTGTTTTTCGAAGCGATCGAACTGCTCGAAGCGTGTGATCGGGCCGACCAACTTCGTGCTCACAACAACTTCGGCACATTTCTTCTGAACCGTTGCCAGGATCGTCTCTACAATCATGCGTTTCAGATGGCAAGCGGTGTGCAACACCCTTTGGTGGCTTCGCTGCTGGACTGGCATCAATCGCGAGAACAGCTGGAGTTGGCAATCACAATCGCAGCCGCGACTGATCCAAAGCAGGTACCGGCGATTCGCGTGAATATCGCTCATCTTTTCAGCACTCTGGCAGATATCATTCGCGTGCTTCAGCCCATTTCTGCAGACGGGGCCAAGTCGCCGATGGTGAGAGTCGCAGAAAGCCAAGCCGAGAAAGCTGCCGAGGAAGCTGCACGAGAAACAGATCCGGTCGATGGATTGATCCCAGCCGTTGGGGAAGAAATTCTCGCCCACCTTGCTCTGCGCCGTGGTGACAGTTCCGGCTGTCTTGAACACGCAGATCGGGCGCTTGCGACCTACCTCGATAATGGGTCACTTGCGGGATGTGAGAGTATCTATCGCCTGCGTGGGCTGCTCCTCAGCGAGGTGCATTCAGAGGGAAGCTCCCAGGATGAATCTGCACTGGCCCTTGATGAATTGTTGAAGTCTCAGATGCTCACTGAGATCCTGCGCGAACGGATCCCGGCAGACCAAACTGGACGAACGAGTGCGGGCTTCTTTGCAAGACACGCCTATGTGAACGAGAGAATTGTCGAACTACTTGTGGAGCTAAAGCGGGATTCAGAAGCACTGCAATTTGCGGAATCGGCCAAGGCCAGAGCATTGCAGGACGTGCTTTCTGCAAACCGACATCTGTCATCATCAAGCCAACACATCACCTCAACGTCGTCCGATGCTCTCTTAGACTGGCCTTCGGGGACGGCGGCGCTGGAGTATTTCATCGGCTCTGAGAAGACGTGGCTCTTCGCGGTCAGTTGCGATGGAAAGGTGAAGGCGTTCGTTCTGCAGGACGATGAAGGCCAGCCTATCGCATCGAGAGTGCTGATCGCCAAGGTGCATGATTTGATCACCCGATTTGACCGACTGGGGCCGGTGGAAGGTCGTCGAATAGCTCATGCCGCCAGCGGATCGGGGAAAGCAACGTTCGATCACGCATGGCAAGATGACTTATTTTGGTTCTATAACACATTGGTACCCGGTCGATGTCGTGAGTTATTGCACTCCGCCGATTCGCTGGTGATTGTTCCGCATCACATTCTGCACTATTTTCCGTTTGCGGCGCTCGTGACTGAGCTGGACACCTCGGCCACTGCACCGACGCTGATGCCGCTGCCGAGATTTTTTGTGGAAGAGCCATTCAGCATCGTAAATGCTCCGTCCCTGGGAACGTGGCGATTGCTGCGGCAACAGATGAATCGCCCGTTGTCTCAAGTCAACATAATTGGAATTGCGGATTTCGGTGGACACGCCAGCAATCTGCCCGGGGTCAGGACCGAAATTGAAAACCTTCAGCATATATTTGGCGACAAGATCAACGGACTGATATCGAACGAAGACGCCACGGAGACAAACGTGAATGCTTTGCTGGGGCAACCGGGAATCCTGTCAATTTCCACTCACGGCCAAAAAACTCCTGATCAGCCTCTGGATGCGTATTTGGTTTGCCAGTCGGATGAAAACAACGATGGCTATTTGAGAGCAAGTGAAATTTATGAAATGGATGTTGAGGCAGATCTGGTGCTGTTGAATGCCTGTTACGGCGGTTTCGCCGACCGTTCTCCGATGCCCGGCGATGATTTGTTCGGAATTCAGCGTGCCCTGCTTCACGGCGGTGCCCGCACTGTCATCTCTGGATTGTGGGATATTTACGATGCGACGGCTCCTGACATCATGAATGATTTCTGGGTCCGGATTGGCACTGGAACGTCCGCCCCGCGCGCATTGGCGGAAGCACAGCGAGCCTATTTGAAAACCTGGCGTGAGTTTCCCCAGGAACCGCTGCGATTTCTGACGCATCCATACTACTGGGCGGTGTTTACCGTCGCGGGGGATGACAGGACAGGCGGAGTCACAGCTGCGGCGACGTTGCCTGATCCATGAAAGTTCAGAAATTCCGGAATGCACAGAGCCTGCTTGATGTGAAAATGACCAGCGGATGCGACGATGCATTTGCGCCTGTCTGTCCGCATCTGTATGCTCCGATGGTTTCCTGAGACCACCGCTTACGGTGACAGAAACGCTTACATCGACGAATGAGGAGTTGTTGTGGAACCAGGATTTCCAGATCAAATGGCGACGCTCTCAGAGAGCTGGTGCGTTCGTTTTCATCGCGATGGCTCCATCAAAGACGTTGCTGATTTCCTGGCAGATTTCCCCGAAACCACTTTGGAGGAAATCTGTGCCGTGCTGCTGACTGATCAGCAATTGCGGTGGTTGGGTGAACCGGGACCGCGGGTCGAGGAGTATCTGCTGCACTTTCCGACACTGGCAGAGCATCGATCGCTGTTGCTCGATCTGGTTTATGGTGAAGCGAGGGCCAGGGCGAAACTTGGTTTTGCTGTCGATGCAGATCACTACCAGCAGCGGTTTCCTTCAATCGCCGAGCCATTTTCGAAACAGCTGGAACTGGCAGGGTGGATTCATACACCGTCAGTTCCTGAACGATTGCCCTCGCTGCCGCATTATCCTCCTAACGCAAACGGAATGGCAAGACGATTTGGTAACTACGAGTTGGTCAAACAAGTCGCACGCGGCGGTATGGGCATTGTATATGAGGCCCGACAGGATAGCCCGAGACGAATCGTCGCTCTCAAAATGTTGTCGTCGGATCGGCTGTTTTCGGCGGAAGACGTGCAGCGATTCAAGAACGAGGCAACGGCAGTGTCTCAGCTGGAACATCCAGGCATTCTGCCCGTTTTTGATGTTGGTGAGAGCGAAGGCATTCCGTACTTTACGAGCCGTCTTATTGAACACGGGACATTGTCAGATCATGTCCATTCGCTGTGTCGTGATCCGGCTAGTGTCGTCAGGATCGTTCAGTGTCTGGCATCGGCGATACACCATGCCCATGAACGTGGGGTGTTACACAGGGACATTAAGCCATCCAACGTCCTGATCGATGACGAAGGTCGAATTTATGTAACAGATTTCGGGCTGGCTAAGTTGATACATGCCTCGGGAGATCTCACGCACACTGGCGAACTGATAGGAACACCGGCGTGGATCTCTCCTGAACAGGCTGAAGGAACTGCCGGAGCCGCGACAATCTTCAGTGACGTGTACGGCATTGGTGCGGTACTTTATTATCTTCTGACCGGTCGCCCACCGTTCGAAGGAAACAACCCAGTGGATGTGCTTGCCAGAGTCAGGGAATCGGCGCCAAGGCCTCCGTTGCTTCTGAACCCGAAAATCGGCAGCGACCTCAACATGATCTGTCAGAAGGCAATGGACAGGGATCCAGCTCGACGCTATGCCTCCGCAGATGCATTACATCAGGATCTCGAAAGATTTCGGCAGGGACTACCGGTTCTTGCTCGTCCGCTTCCATGGCTGGAACACCGAAAGCGTCAAATCTTTCGACATCCCGTTCTTTCAGCCGTGACAGCGGTTCTCGCCCTTGCTGTCACGACAATGCTCTGCCTGATCACAGTTTTTATGATCAGAGAAGGACAGATGAATGAAACACTGGCCACGTCGGTTCGCAACGCACAGAATGCAAATGTCGATGCCGATCGATTAAGAGCAGATTCAGTACGTATGCGAGCAGCAGCTGTGGAATTGCAGAGCAATGCACTGCTGGCGCAAAGAGACGCGATCCGTGCCCGCGATTCCTCCGAACAGCTGCTGTATGCCGCACACCTGCAGAGTGCGGCAGAAGCAATTTCAATTAATGACGCTCGCAGTGCTGAAGTGAACCTCGATGAGTGCGAGCGAAGCGTGGAATCCACGGACCTGAGAGGTTTCGAGTGGTTCTGGTTGAAGCGACTGATCGAAATCCCTGTGTCTGAGACAGATTCCATGATGGACAATCCTCGATGCATGTCATATTCGCCTGACGGACGGCTTTTGGCTGTCGGAGACAGCTCCGGGTTTATCGCCACATTTGATGCCATGACAATGGATCAGGTGGTAATGTGGGAGACACAGCATGATATGGCCCAGAGCATTTCATTCTCTCCTTCAGGTCAGCTCCTTGCTACCGGCGGAGAAAATGGAGCGATCTGTGTCTGGACGCCGGAGAATGGCAAGTTAGTGCATCGATTCAAGCTTCCTGGAAAATCCTCCCGCGCTCATTTCATTGACGACATCCATCTCGTCGCCACTGACCAAAGCGATCTGCTGTTCATCATCGATATGTTTCAGAAATCAGTCACTGAAATCAATGCTGAACTGGGGAAAGTATACGACGTCGCCGCATATCCAGAGGAGCGTCTGTTTGCAGCAATTGGAAAAACCGGTGTCGGAATTCGGCAACTGGGCTTGGAAGGCGTTGTTTGCTTTATTGAATTGTTCGATGTACCGACACGACAATCGCTTCAGTTTTCGTGCAATGGAAAACAAATCGCTTTCCGCGATGACGAACGGAGCATACAGGTCTGGTCTTTTGCTTTCAAAGGTACTTCGAATCTGCTTTTTTGGGAACGATTCCTGGATGAACCTCGGGGTATTGCATTCTCGCGACGTGGAGGCAGATTTGCCGTCGGTGATGGAGCTGGAGGTCTGCATACCTGGCTAATAGACAACTCTCAATCAGAAACTGAGTTTCGACCAGCCTCTCCCGTGAGATGGCAGTCGCGCGAAAGTCGAGTAAACGCAGTTGCAATTTCTCCGACGACAAATGGAATTTTATCGGCAACTAAAGATGGGTCGCTTAGGCTTTGGCAACCAGATTTTTTCGAGCCCGTCACGACGATTTCGCAAGAGTTTCATCCGTCTTCCCCGTTTGGCGACTTGTCATTTGCGCCCAACTCTACACTTCTGGCAATGAGTTCCGAACATGGTATACAGTTGTTGAATACGAGTACACATTCCTGCACGCGAATTGGCGATGAACGTCAAAGAACCGAAATGGTTGAGTTCTCCCCGGATGGACGGTACGTCGCCTCTGGGAGCAAGAGCGACACCATTGTTGAGCTCTGGGAAGATCCCACTAATTCGAACGAGCCAAAATGGCGTCGAGAAAAACAATCATGTGACCAACTGGTTTTCTCTCCCGATTGTAAACTATTGACTGTAGTTGATTGGAACGGCGACCAGGTCGTAATCCTGAATTCAGCAACTGGCGAACTTGTCACGCAGTTACCATCACCACAATGTTGGGCTGCTGCTTTTGCGCCCGACGGTCTACACCTGGCAATCGGCCAGTTGGACGACGTCCAGATCTGGGACTGCTCAACATGGTCCAGGCACCAACTGCTACAGGGAAATCTAAGCTCAACCACAAGCGTTGCCTATTCACCAGACGGACGTTGGGTTGCCTCCGGCAGTAAGGACCGCACGATTCGAATCTGGGACGCCATGACGGGGCAACAAGCGCATCGCATGTTGGGACACAGTAACCGTGTAATAAGTATTCAGTTTTCTCCAGACGGAAAATCGCTCGTCAGTGCGGGGCGTGAGGGAACAATCAAAGTGTGGCACGTTGCGACAGGTGAGTTCCTATGCGATCTTTGGACGTCATCGACGTCATTACCCTTTTCGACTACATTCGCCACCGACGGAAGTCGTCTCGCAGCGCGCCTCCACGATGGACAGGTTCTGCTGTTCGATACATCTCGCAGCGTCCGTACGCAATCCCCAGGGCAGCATTAACGAATGCCGGATTCTGCAGAGTGACCGGCTTGCCGCAAGGCACTTCGATTCTAACAGTGAAGTTTCCTATGCAGTCTTGAACATCTCAAATGTGATGCGGGCTTTGGATATCAACCGCCTCTGTCTATTGCGGTAGTGCCTTTACGTAAATTCATAACTCTTGCCCAGGATGCCACGTTGTCACCATCGCAATTTGTAAAACAACGGCTACGCTGGTGGCGAGTGGATGCGTGCTAAACAGGTTGCAAATGCCCGTCTGAAGAATGAGGATTCGCTGCTATGCGCCGACTGCTGGTCATTGGAGTTTTCAGTCTGGAGGTATTGCTCTCGGCGTCGCTGTCCGTGGCTGCAGATCCCCTGATCATTGATCTCGGTGGAGGTGTGTCCATAGAACTGCTGCGAATTCCAGCGGGAGAGTTTCTCCAGGGATCTGCGGAATCTGAGAATGGACGGGACGCTGACGAAACTCCGCACGAGGTCACACTGACTAAGGGATTTTTTCTCGGAAAAACCCCTGTGACAGTCGGTCAGTTTCACCGTTTTGTCTCTGAGACAAATTATCGAACCGAGTCAGAAACCGGCACTTCAGGCGGGTTCGGAGTCGTCAACGGTCAGCTCGAACAGCGTCCGCAGTTCAACTGGCGAAATCCTGGTTATGTCCAGAGTGACGAACATCCCGTCACGATCATTACGTTCGGTGACGCCAACGAATTTCTGAAGTGGCTCAGCAAAAAGGCACAGCGGGAAATGCTGTTGCCGACTGAAAGTCAGTGGGAATACGCCTGTCGCGCCGGCACGACATCAATGTACTACAACGGGGATGATGACGCAGCGATCGATGCCATCGGATGGCATCAGAAGAATTCCGGTGTTTCTGCAATGCCTGTCGGGCAGAAGCAGCCCAATGCATTTGGCTTGCTCGACATGTCGGGTAACGTCTATCAGTGGTGCCGCGACGTCTACAACAACTATCCAACCGAAACACTGATTGATCCGCTGCAGGAACTTCCGCCGCAGGGCGACAAACTGCGTAACGTCCTGCGAGGCGGATCCTGGATGCGACCAACAAAACGATGCCGATCGGCTGCCAGGTATCGTGCGACGCCAGGAACGCGAAACGCCGAAAACGGTTTTCGAGTCGCCACCTTCGATGGAGTTCCTCTGAGCGTTCTGCCGATTGACGGGGCTGTGAAATTTCAAGCTGAGAGTGACAATCCTGCTGCCAGTACCGCAACCGCTGACGGGCAGAACACAGCAACGCCGACAGGTGAGGCTCCGTACCCAATCGGATACGCAGACGGGAACGGCAATCAGAATTCGGTGAGTTTTCAGAATTCCGAAACGGAGCAGTCATTCGCCTCTGTCATTTTCTGGTTTCTGTTTTGGGTTATCGTCGGAGGATTTGGGATCTTCTTGTTCATCCTGACGATGATCTTCCTGTCGGGTACTTCTGAATCATCCCGATCCTCCGGCATCAGGAAAACCACGCGCAACGGATGGACTCGTACGGCAACTGGCACAAAGTCGCGGTCACCATCTGTCCGAATTGAACAGGATGGATTCTGGGTTTCCACAGGCGACTATCCCATCGGGACCGTCCTGTTCTGTCAATACTGGTCTGCAGATCAGAAGCATGAAGTGACGCTGATCGTCGAGCACTCCGAACAGCAGTTCGTTTACACGGGTGTCAAACCGCAGAAACTGGAAGTTCACGTCTTTGATGCCTCTGGTGATTCTGCGGCTCAGCAGCAGAATCCACTTGACGTGCCTTCGGATATCGGACCAATGGCAACGGCGCAGGGTCTGTTTAACTTCCTGCAGTCGGACGACACGGGAACCCCGAACGCCCGGGCCGATCAAGGCAATCAATCGCCTCCAGTCAATCATGGCCTTCGTGCAGAAGCAGATGACTCCTTCCCGCCTGCGTACTAGAACTCTGCGAAACGGTGCCTTTGGTGTTGTGCGCTCGGTGAATTCACTGGTGGCCGGAGAAGACCAGTGAATCCTGAGTTCCTGATATCATCAGATCTTCGCGCGCCGCATCTCTTCCTGAGAACTCAACGGGCACTGTTGAAGCAAGGTGTCAGTGAGACGGCAATTCACGAAATCTCGCTGCATGGCCCACATGGAAAGGACAATCTCCTCGGTGAAAATCATACCGATGCGGCACCGCTCTGCATTATTCGAGCTGGAGCATGGCCCGTTTTTCACGATTGGAAAAGGCCACCCGCCAGCAGCACAGGTCGCCCGATCGTTGCTGTGGGAATGATTCGTAAGCCAGCGGTCGGAACGTCACTTGTTTCTGAAGAATTCTCCGGATGGCAAAAGGTCTTTCAGGAAACCGGCGGCGACCTGCAGAATTATTTCCGATGCGGGGACCGGGAACTTCTTCCGGCCAGTTGCTGGCTGGACGAGACGGCGGCAATTGCATTTCGCTCACATGTGCTGTCAGGAGTGAGTATTGCAAACGCAGTCAGGTTGGTCCTGCAGGAACCGTCAAATCGATTCGTTTACTGGTCCGGACTTGATGTATGCCACGATAGTCGGCTGAGAATCGTACAAATTATCACCAGCCTGCAGCGAGGCGGCGCAGAACGAATTGCGCTGGACTTGCACCGATGCTGGCAACGATGCTCAGAAATGAACGCACTGCTGATCGCTCTCGGACGGCCAACGCGTGAAGCATTTGCCACACCTTCCGATTGCATCGAACTGGCAAGTACTGGTTCCCGCGCTGCGAGAATTCAGAAAGCCGTTGAAGTGGCCGAACGCAGCGGCGGCGATCTGCTGCACGCCCATCTGCTCAGTAGAAACGACCTGAAGCGGCTTTCAATGACCAGGATTCCGCTCCTTTCCACAGTTCACAATGCTCGACCCGGCTGGACACACGAGACGGAACTGCTGGAACCAGGGGACGTCAATCTGCTCGTTGCCTGCTCAATGGCCGTCGAAAAAGATCTTCGGGATGCGAGAATTCCGATTGTCACGCGGACCATTTGGAACGGAATCAGTATCTCGTCATGTCCTGTTGACGAGACGGAGCGAAGAAAAGCGGCCGCCGAACTTACTCGTCGGCTGCAGATTCCAGCAGACGCAGTGCTGATTGTGGCGCTCGCCAATGTGCGTTCACAAAAACGCATAGAGCGACTGCCGCAAATCCTTGCGCGAACTCAATCCATACTGCAAGCGGATGGTTTCCCGCAGCAACTCCATCTTCTGATTGCGGGTGAGCCCTCTTCCGGCAACGAACACGCCATGCGATCTGAGGAACTACTGCAAGACGCGATCGCCACCTGTGAAGTTTCGGCTCAGGTTCACCGACTGGGAAGCGTTGCCAATGTACGTGAGCTGCTTTCCGCTGCGGATTTGCTTCTGAGTGCCAGCGACTATGAAGGATTGAGTCTTGCGCATCTGGAAGCACTCGCGTCCGGCGTACCGGTCATTGCCACGTCGGTTGGAGGCACATCCGAGATCGGCACGGAGTCTGACGGCCTGTTCCTGATGCATCCCAATGCTTCGGATGTGGATTTCGCTGAAAGAGCGGCCGCAATTCTTCAATCGCCCCCAGTCGTTACCGGCTCTGTCGTGTCACGCGTGTTTTCTCTGAACACGATGGCGGATCGGTATCGCCGGTTCTACTTTCAACTGGCAAACAGCAACTCCAGAGTAAAGAAGAACGGACTCCTGCTGATCATCAACAATTTCTCCACGGGCGGTGCTCAGACCAGTGCGAGACGGCTGCTGACAGAACTTCATTCTCGCGGAATCCATATTAGAGCAGCAGTCCTGCAGGAACAACCGGACCACCCAACGCCGGGACGGCAGGAACTTCTGGCAGCCGGCATTCCTGTCACGGCGCTGATTCCTGCAGGTTCTATTGATCCGTTACAGGCCATCGAACCGCTGCTCGTGGACGTAAATGCACGACCGCCGGAAGCCGTGTTATTGTGGAATGTCATTCCCGAATACAAGCTGTTGCTGGCCGACTTACTGTTCGACTTTCAACTGTTTGATGTAAGCCCGGGAGAAATGAACATTCAGTCGCTGTCGAACTACTTTTCAAAACCGCGCCCCGGTTTGCCTTATCGCAGTTTCTGCGACTATGGACGCCGACTTCAGGGGAGTATTGTCAAGTATGCGAAGGAAAGTTCACTGGCCCAGGCACAACTGCAGACCTCAGTGTCTGTGATCCCGAACGGAGTTCCGATTCCGGAGCAATCTGTCGTACACGGTCTAAAAGAAGTCATTATTCTGGGAACCGCGGCAAGAATAAATCCGCAAAAGCGATTGGAAGAACTGATCGAAGCGGTGCGTCTGGCGGATCCGGATTTGCCTCGCTACGAACTTCGCATTGCGGGTGGAATTGAGCGGGGCTGCGACGATTATGCGATGCGACTTCGGCAACAAGCGGCCGGTCTGCCGGTTGTCTGGCTGGGGGAGATTCAGGACATTTCTGAATTCCTGTTGTCGCTGGATATCTTTGCCATGATCTCCAACCCTGCGGGGTGTCCGAATGCCTCATTGGAAGCAATGGCTGTCGGTCTGCCAGTCATTGCCACAGATATTGGTGGGGCAAGTGAACAAGTGATAGACGGATTGAATGGCAGACTGGTTCCCGCTTCAGATCCCGTTGCTCTGGCTGCAGCCATGATTGAACTCGCTCAAGACTCGAATGTTCGAGCCAACTTCGGGGAAGCGTCGCGGAAACGCATTGCAGAAGTCTTTTCTATTGACCAAATGACAGACAGCTACCAGAGAGTTCTTTTCCCGGAATCCCGTTCAGGAGATGTCCTTCAATCCTGATCAGTCCACGAAATTGGACCTGGATCATTGAAGACGTTAAACGGTTTTGTACTGAAGCAGAGGCAGCCGCGAGTCTGGATCATCCGGGCATCGTGCCGATCTTTGAGATTGGCGAACTCGACGGCCAGCATTTCTTTTTGATGGGCTTCATCGAAGGGCGAATCGACTGGTGGTACTCGGACATGTGGACTCTGTGTCACTGACGGTTTATCCGGAGGCCGCTGTGGTTGTGCTGGTGATGGACAATCTCAACACTCACTGAATTGGGAGCCTATACGAAGCCTTCGATCCCGCGAGCACTGGCTTCGCGACTGGGAATCCACAATATACCAAAACACGGGAGTTGGATGAACATGGCAGAAACAGAATTGAGCATTCTGTCGCGGCAATGCCTTGAATGCCGCATTGACGCAAATGAACTTCTGACGACCGAAGTCACCGCATGGAAACAGGAACGCAACTCTCGTAAATCCAAAATCGACTGGCAATTCACCACGGCTGACGCTCGCGTCGAACTCAAACCAAAAAAGCCATCACGACGATTCCGGACATCAACAGCTTGTCATTGTTGGTACGGATTAATACCACTTAGGTCCGCCAGACCAACGCGCCCAACGATCTGATTTGCGACAGCTCGAACGATTGTCAGACGGCGTAGTCGAATTGACGACTTAAGCCCTTCGACGAAGCTGTGACGATGACCACCACCGCAGCATGCACCGGCTCCAATCCAACTCACTAAGGAGGGCGTGACCTGCGTGAAAACAGAGGACAATAGCGCCCGGTGCATGGCATCTTTTCCTACTCCGCTTCACAGCGACGCAGTTTCGGTCAGCTACAGTTTCAAACTCTAACCTCCTGACAGTGACTCGCACCCTGCTGATTTGATTCACTCACAAACGCACTAGCCGTCTCGCTCCGCCGAGACGAGCCCACAGGCTGGCACACACGATCAGCGAACCACGGTCGATTCTCAAACGACATGCGATAACGAATCAAACAACCTGCTAACCGGCCTGATCATCATCACACGGGAGACATCGGGCTCATCACGCGGAGCGTGATGGCTACATTTGCCATACCCTATGAGTGTTCGATCAGCGAAGATTAATGTTTCGCGCGGCGAATGCAGCGAACACTGATCTGCGCTGATTTCCACTCAGCACTACCGTACAGTTTTTTTCTGTTTTTCTCGTGCATACGCCTACGGCCGGGGTGCCGTCGCCGATTGCGGCCGGAGATGCTCGCCGATGCCGTGCGCGGAGGAACATTAGCGTTTAAACCGCGAATGGACGCGAATGGACGCGAATGGCTGCGAATGGCTGCGAA
>JAGQQS010000226.1 GCA_020426105.1 Planctomycetaceae bacterium | reverse complement strand
GTAGGGTATCTCCTGAGAACCGGCTTTGTCACCTGCACCACAAATTATTTCCCGAATGCCGAAACTCGACTCATTCGCGATTTTTCCCACAAAAATCCAGAGCCGAAGGACTGTGCCGCGTTCAGGCCTGTCGCGGAAGAAACGCTGAAAATTCTGCCACTACCAATCTCTGCGATGGTCGAATGGTACGCACTTCGTTGTCTCGAAATTACCTGACAACGATCCGCGTGTGTGCCGAAGATTGTGTGCCGAACATTGTATATCCCGGGATCCCCTCAGCTCTCCGAGAAATCCTGACCATAATTCGCGACGACACCCTCTGCGATTCGGATCCGCCCCGTGATAAATCCTATTGGCGTCGATCCGAGTGCTGTCTATTCCACTCCGCGGCGCGATCCTGATTGTTGTCCAAACGCATCGCCCGCACAACCCAGTTGACCTAAATCTCCATATTCCCGTTCATTGCGTTCCTATTGCCTTTGAATGTCGAATTATCGTACAAAGCGGGGTGCAGGAGACAAGGAAGTTGAACCGCGGATGAGCAAATGGAGAGCTCAATGGAAGCTGCAACAACACGGCGACAATTGTCGGCCCCTGAAATCACGGAGATTCTTCGCGGTGAAATGATTGGGGATCCGTCAATCGTCATTGATGACCTCAATGTGATCGAACGGGCGACTGAAACGCAGCTCTCCTACATCGGTGACCTCAAGAATATTGCTCGCATTCAAAACTCGCGCAGCCGGCTGATTCTGGCTCCTGAATCGGTCCGCAGTCAGCTTGTGAAATTCAGCGACCGGACCTTTATTCTGGTTCCCGAAGCGGAACCTGCCTTTCTCTGCATTGCTGGTGTGCTGAGACCACATCGGGCTCGATCCACAGCAGGCATCTCTGAGCGCGCCGTGATTCATCAGACGGCAGAAATCGGAGCCAATACGAATGTGCATCCTTTGGCTGTGATCGGGCGAGACGTTGTCATTGGACATAGCTGCGAAATCTACCCGGGAGTTGTGATCGGTGACGGCTGTCGCCTCGGAAACAATGTCACCCTCCATCCGAATACGGTGCTGTATTCTGATATCATCATCGAGGATCATGTCACGATCCATGCGTCGTGCGTTATCGGTGCCGACGGTTTTGGATATCGCTTTGTGAATGGTGGTCATCAGCGGATTCCGCACTACGGCACTGTTCGCATTTGCAGCGACGTGGAGATTGGAGCCAGCACCACAATCGATCGCGCGAAGGTTGGCGAGACTTTGATTGGTCAGGGAACGCGGATCGACAATCAGGTGATGATCGGCCACAACTGTCAGATTGGTCGGCACAATCTTCTCGTATCGCAGGTGGGCCTCGCCGGATCAGTATCGACCGGCGACTACGTGGTCTGTGCGGGCCAGGTGGGCGTTGCTGACCATGTGCATCTCGGGGATCGGGCCATTGTTGCGGCACAGGCAGGTGTTAAACACGATATCCCCGGGGGTGAGACGTATCTGGGAAATCCTGCTGGTCCAATGGCCGAGGCATCGCGGCAGCTGGCTGCGATTCGTCGCCTGCCGGAACTGCGGGACAGAATCAGGAAAATGGAAAAAGAACTCGCGGATCTTCAGTCAAAACTGGTTGTTCGTGACGAATCGGGGCCTCAATCCGCGGCCGCCTAGTCACGGCATCTTCCGGATTGAACCGGTCTCTTAGTGTATCAAAGTGCTTTTCTTCAGATCTGGTGTTTCATGCTGTCTGATCGCGAATCAGATTTAGATCCGGGCTTTCTGTCTTTTTCACGTCATAGCGGCATGAAAACGGTGAATGGATCCTCGGTGACCGAATCGATGCCTCCGATGCGGCTCGGACTGCTGGCTGGAGCCGGTGAATTTCCAATTCGCTTTGCCCGCGCTGCACGGAATGCCGGACATTATGTGTACGGTCTTGGTGTCAGTGGCATGGCATCAGAAGATCTCGCTCCGGAATGCGACTTGTTCAGGTCGGCATCTCTGGGCAGACTCGGAAAAGCCATCCGGTTGTTTCGCAAAGCGAACGTTCAGCGAATCATCATGGCCGGAAAAATTGAAAAGACCGTTCTGTTTCATCCGTTCCGCTGGGTCCGCTTGATGCCTGACTGGCGTACCCTGCACATGTGGTATCACTACGCGCGGAACAATAAAAAAGACGACACACTACTGCTTGCCGTCATACGTGAATTTGAACGTGACGGATTCGTTTTCGATTCAGCACTAAAGTACTGTCCGGAGTTACTCGTGAAACACGGCTTCTTGACGCATCGACGTCCTACAGTGTCACAATGGAAGGATATCAGTTTCGGCTGGGACCTTGCCCGCGAAATGGGGCGCCTGGATATAGGCCAGACGGTGGTCGTGAACGATACAGCTGTCATTGCCGTGGAAGCGATTGAAGGCACTGACCGCTGTATTCGTCGCGCCGGAGAACTCTGTCGCCGTGGTGGCTTCACGGTTGTGAAGGTGGCGAAGCCCATGCAGGATATGCGTTTCGATGTGCCCACGGTCGGTCTGGAAACAATCAAGACAATGCACGAATCGGGTGGCAAAGTTCTGGCAATTGAATCAGGAATGACCATCATCATTAACCCGGAAGAAGTCGCAAATCTCGCCGATAAATTCGGGATATCTATTGTTGCCGTCAACGCAGAGGAATTGACATTGTCGGCCGCTGCATAACTCCGCGGGCACCGTGTTCTATACCCCGGGGCCGGAAGCTGTTATTAAAATCTGACGTTGAACCTGATTTCATCGAGTGGCTGCTCCCAGGGTGCGAAACACAGCCTCGGAGATTTAACACCTCACTCAGCTCACCCGCTGGAATTCAGGCTAACTGGTGGTTCGCCGGGCATTCCCTGCGATGACATGGATGACCTCGGACTTTTCCTCGCTGCGTATCTATCCCCATTCCGAAATCAGGATTTCCTTTTATGAGTGAGTATAATCCGTTTGAGGCGCCCACGAGTTTCGGCGATATTGCATCTGAAAATCATCCGCCGCGGCATTACGGAGGAATCAGGAGACTGCCTTATTTCGGTTACTCATTTTTGCTTAATATTGCCATCAATATTCTTCAGGCAGTGGCGGGTGCGGCGGAAGTGCCG
>JAGQQS010000225.1 GCA_020426105.1 Planctomycetaceae bacterium | reverse complement strand
GATGCAACGGAGGACGGGTGGTCCGCTTCCACGTCTGCCTGCAAGTCGTTCGCCCGTCCTCGCTGATGCGTACCGTTAGCCAGTAAGACGAAACATCACTCACATGGCACTGTTCGACTTCTTCCGCAAGAAAAAGGCATCCGCGCAAGATGGCGTGCCGCTCGAACAGTCATCCTACGACATCGCCTATTTCATTCTTCCACAATACGTCTTCAGCCAACTCGACCGGTTGATCGACCAATGCGTCAACACTCCAACTGCCGCTGGGCCATTCTTCTACGTGATGGCCCGTCAGGCCCGTGAAACAGAACCCGACATTGAAGCCGCAAAACAATTTTCATGGCACAGCGGATCGTTCGGCGAAACGCACAAATACTTGCTCCTCGAATATCCCGTTCCACCGGCCGTTGACATGGGCGAAGCTGACCCCATCTCGATGCTCGGATCCGGAAACAAAATGGTGCTGGCACCACACTTTTGGGACGATTCCACGGTACCGGGCACTTGACAAGAATCGCAATTCATCACTCAGAGAGTGATGGCTACTTTTTTCACACGTGGCTTTCTCTTGACGAAGCTCGAAAACACAAACCTCTTCAACAGTCATCTGTCACGATCAGGGCGACGACGGCTTTCGTGGCGTGTGGCTGACGGGCTGCATCGTTGTCAGTGTCTTCATTAACGACTGAGTCCGACGCGGCGGCGAGCGAGCAGGCAGGCGTCGCCGGCGATCTCAAAGTCCTTGCAGTTCTTTGGACGGGTCGTGTAGTGGCGACATCGATAGGGAGTCGCCTGCGTGCCATCGCCGTCGAGTGCAACGCAGGTGCCGCCGGGCCGCGGAACGATATGCTCGCCGTTCTGCAGTTGCACAAGTTCCGGGTGCAATTTTCTAAACGGGTCCCGCGGCGAGACCGGTACCAGATCAAATCCCTGGCGACAGCATGCGCCGCACGTGCCACAGTCCTCTGCTGTCAACTGTCGTTCCCAGCGTTCACATGCCTGCTCATCGCCATGGACGTGCGGAGCAGACTTGCCTGGTGCTCTGTGCTGACGGCAATGCAGTCCTGACTTGCCGGGAACAGCCCAGGCGCACGAACCGCATTTTAAAGCCTCGGAGTCAGACAGCAGCGATCCGAGGCGATGATGAGCTCGTGTGGTACTCCACAGCGAAGACGGCGGCACGACGTCGCGCACAACATCCGCGATCCGAGCGGTGGCCGACAGACTTCGCTTGAGCACAGGTTCAAAGTACGGCGTCTGAGCCAGTTTAAATCCTTCCTGCGCGATCGCGATCGCCGGATCATCTCCGTCTTTCAGTGGATCTGCCGGCAAGGCATCCCAATACGGTCGCCAGCTTGTGGTCACCGCCATGAACGCGCGCAGGCCAAAGGGGGCTGAGAGCGCCGCCTGCAATCGATGACAGGCGTATTCGTAAACGAGGTCACGCCTGCTGGTATTGGAAAGTCCCCAGTCAGGTAAATCCTTTGCACCAAACCCGGACACCAGCCAGTGGCAGATTTCATGAAAGATCATCTGAGCCAGAGAATCGTCGGCATCGAAATCGTCGGCGACTGAGATCGTAAGCGTCCCTTTGCCATCGTAGGCAGCGTAGGCCTCAGCCGAACGCTGCACATTGAGCCCCAGATCCGCAGCAGCACGAAGCCAGATTAAATCAACCGGATCCTGATAACGATGAAG
>JAGQQS010000224.1 GCA_020426105.1 Planctomycetaceae bacterium | reverse complement strand
TGTCACGATTCGCCATTCCACAGTACCAGGCAGCAGGACCTTTACGCGCTGGCGGCGATGTTTGAGCAAAAGCCGGTTACCGTTCCCAGCAGCAGCCGCGTACCCGAGGCTTTCTTTACAAAGCAACAGCGTGAATCGCTGATCAAAGTGACACTCAAACCGGATGAATCGATTATTCCCGTGTGGCCCTTTCCGGATCTGATCAGTAGTGCCGACGATGACTCGCTGATGTCTCTGCTGCAATCTCCGGACAGCACACGTGAGCAGCTGGCCGTACATATCACTTCGCCACAGAATCAGCGATTTGCACAAGTCATCGTTAATCGTGTGTGGCGACGTCTGTTGGGGGCAGGGATTGTCGAACCCCCCGACGATTGGGAAGGCCATGTGCCGAGTCACCCTGAACTGCTCTCATGGCTGGCACATGAGTTTATCACACATGACTATGATCTAAAGCATGTCACGCGTCTGATCCTGACATCGAATGTCTACCAGCGTGAAGCCACCGGCACAAATCTCGGGACGCCACCGGAGTCGCG
This sequence comes from Planctomycetaceae bacterium, assembly GCA_020426105.1. Lineage (GTDB taxonomy): Bacteria > Planctomycetota > Planctomycetia > Planctomycetales > Planctomycetaceae > SXXK01. Next base: position 10,516 of record JAGQQS010000224.1, on the reverse strand, counting down.
TTTTTTTGTCGCTCCGGATCGACGTCGAATGTCAGCCGAACAGATTGTCGATTCACTCTGTTCCGCGGCCGGGCAGAAGCTCGACGTCGAAGAACTGACTTTTGATCCGGACGCGCGACGACCGGCCTCAAATCGCCTGACGCTCGGGGTCCCGCGGCGTGCCTGGATGATGGCCAGCCTGGCAAATGAACGCGATCGGCCCAGCCTTGGGCTGCCACGTGCGCGGGCAATTGCAGACATCATGGAGGCGTTTGGCTGGACCGGTTCGCGTCAGAATCCGCGTACCGATCGTGAAACAGCCCCCAACGTAATGCAGCCCGGTGTTCTGGCAAACAGTGCGGCATCTGTGCTGCTCACACGCGCTTCCCGGGATAGCGGACTGGCCGAAATGGCCGTCCACGCGGCGTCTCCGGAGGAACTGGTGGACAGCATCTTTCTCAGTTACCTCAGCCGTCTTCCCAGCGACTCAGAACGCCTGCCGCTGGCGGCGGCACTGACGGCCGGGTTTGTTAACCGTGTGCTTCCTCCCGAAGAAATCGTCGCCATCGATCGACTCGAGCCATTGCCGAAGGTGACCTGGTCAAACCATTTGAGTCCGGAATCGACGATGATCGCGTTGCAACTGGAACAGCGAGCCCGTGCAGGGACGCCGCCCGATCCACGCTTGCGTCCGGAATGGCGTGAAGTTTATGAAGACGTCGTCTGGAGCGTATCGAACATCAGTGAATTCGTCTGGCTGCCCTGATATTTATGAATGCCAGCCCGCTTTAAGCTATAATCAGTGAATGCGAAGCGAGAGACTTTGGATTGTCGGAGCCCTGCAATTCCGTGGTTTTAAGGAGTGCTGAATTGATTCACAACCAGAATGTCACCAACGTGCATCGCCGCGAGTTTATTGCGGCCGGTTCTGCGATGGCGGCTGCCACGTCGCTGAGTTCGATCGCCCACGCAGAATCACTGTTCAAAGGTAAAGCCGAACATGTCATTTCGATCTGGCTGGGGGGAGGAATGGGGGCGCTGGACACGTTCGACCCGAAACGCGTCGGCGACCCAAAAGCGAAAGTTGCCGGTTCGTACTATGACAGTGTTGAAACTGCCGTCGACGGCGTCCGCGTTTGCGAACATCTGCGGCAACTGGCTCCTCTCATGGATCGAGTCACCGCAGTGCGAACGGTCCATCATGAGGTGATCAACGAACACGCGGCAGCGACAAATTTTATGCATACGGGGCGACCTGTCAGCGGAACTGTAGTCTACCCCTCACTGGGTTCTGTTGTCGCCCATGAGCGCGGTGCGGCGGCCGATGGTGTGCCGTCGTATGTCCTGATCGGTTATCCGAATGTGACCCGCGGGCCGGGATTTCTGGGTGCACGTGACGGCTATTTGTATCTCACCGATACCAGTCAGGGGCCGGCCGGATTGTCCCGGCCGGAAAGTATTGCGGCGGAACGCCAGACACGCCGCGAACGTTTCCTGGAGGATCTCCGCAAAGCCCAGCCTGCCAGCGAAGACGCTCGCGTGGCCGAATATGAAGCCGCGATTGATCAAAGCCTGAAACTAAGTGGTCCTGAGTTCAATCACAGCTTTCGGCTTGAGACCGAACCGGATGACCTGCGACAGCGATATGGCGGCGAATTCGGCCAACGCTGTCTGCTCGCGCGACGATTGATTGAACGAGGAGTGCGGTTCATTGAAGTGTCGCACAACCTCAATTTTCTGAATGGTTCCGGTTGGGATGTCCATAACGGGGGCATCCTGCAGCAACACGCACTTATCCAGGAACTGGATTCGGCCGTGAGTACCTTGATCACAGATCTTGAGCAAAAGCAAATGCTCGACAACACACTGATCGTGATTTCCACCGAGTTCGGCCGACCGCCGGAATTTGACAGCGGTGGAGGGCGAGGACATCAGGGGAGTTCCTTTACGTGTGTTCTCGCTGGCGGCGGTCTTCAGCACTGTGGCGCTTACGGGGAGACAGATGACCTTGGCAAGCAGATTGTCGATAGTCCTGTCAGTGTCGCAGACCTGTTCGCCACAATCCATGCGGCGGTGGGCATCGATTATACGAAGAGCCTTTATGACGGCGACCGCCCCGTTCCCATCACGGATATGGGACAACCTCTTGCCAAACTGTTCGGTTGACTCGCCATGCCGGAAGTCAAATTATCAAAGGTTCGCAGTTCGCAGCTAAGTTCAGACAGTTGCCGCGCGAGCGAGGCCGATTAAGATGGCTGAAATCCGCAGACGTGCATTATGCGGCCCCTTCCAGTCGCAGCAATGTCTGCTTGTGGTGCAGTCCTCCGCCGTAACCGACCAGTTTGCCGCTGCGACCGATGATGCGGTGACACGGAACGATGATCGCAATGGGGTTTCGGCCGTTGGCCAGGCCCACGGCGCGTGAGGCCGCAGGGTTGCCGACCGATTTCGCAACCTCCCCGTAACTGGTCGTAACCCCGTAGGGCACGGTACACAGCGCATTCCAGACACGGCGTTGAAACTCCGTGCCCTCCGCAGCCAGTGGCAGCTCAAAAGCTCGCAATTTACCCGAAAAATAGGCCTTCAACTGCCGAACAGGCTCCCTGAATGGCTTGTCGCACCTTTCCCAGTCATCGCCAGGGCTGGTGATTGGAGCACTGTAGTGTGATTTTTCGAACGCGACGTGACGTAAACCGTTTTCGTCTCCCGCAATCAGGAGTTTCCCGACGGGTGTGTCGTCAAGATAGGTAAAAAACAAGGTCTGCGACTCCCGCAAAAGGTTCGCGTGGGACACATTGGAAACGCTGTGCTCAACATCTTACAGTTCCCGTTTCAGGAATTGAATTGGACTCTATACGTTTTGAAACTGCATCTTACAACGGTAGCCGCACTCGATGTCTCAGGAATCTGCAACGTCCGAACCCCGCCAGTCCGCCCTCGAACGATCAGCTCAGGTTGAATCACTTCGCTGGAAGAAATTTTCCGTACTGGACGACGGGTTTGTCTGTCTTGTCGATGTCATGGGTGACGACAGCAGCATTGTGCAGGCAGCCCGCGTCAGCTACGGGGAGGGCACTAAAAAAGTCAGCGATGACCGCACGCTGATTCGCTATCTGCTGCGACACCGGCATACGACACCCTTCGAGATGGCTGAAATCAAGTTCCTTGTGCGCGTCCCGATGGACTGCTGGCGACAGTGGGTTCGACATCGCACGGCGAATATTAATGAATACAGTACGAGGTATTCGCTGGCGATTGATGCCGCTCAGACCACAGATCCCGGAGAATGGAGGACACAGGCCGAATCCAATCGGCAGGGCAGCGGAGATTCGTTACCAATGGATCTCGGCGAAAAACTGACGCAGGAAGAAGCAGAACTGCAATCGAAGATTCGCGACGTCTATCAGAGCCGCATCTCGTCCGGTGTGGCGCGTGAGCAGGCGCGCAAAGATCTGCCGCTGGCGACCTACACGGAGGCATACTGGAAAATTGATCTGCACAATCTGCTGCATTTTCTGGCATTGCGAATGGACAGCCATGCTCAGCTGGAGATCCGCCAGTATGCCACCACACTGGGCGAGCAGATTGTGGCTCCTTTGTTTCCGATCGTCTGGGAAGCCTTTCTGGATTACCGGATGCAGTCCACGTTTCTAACGCGACTGGATACAGCAGTGATTCAGCGGCTGACGGCAAGTGCCGCAACGGCCGGAACCGCGCCGCCGTTTTCGGAAGCCGCCTTTATGGCCGCTCAGGACCCAACCTGGGTGCACCTCAATCGCAGCCGTGAACGCGATGAATGCCGTTCCAAGCTGCAGCGTCTGGGACTCGTCGAAAAAGCAACCGATTGACCACAACGTACAGAACAGAAGGTGGAGGTCAGGAAATGAGACGACAGAAGCTGATCTCTAAAACCGCAGTGATCACCTTGCTGATCGTCGCTGCATGCGCTGCGCACGCAGACGACGGACTGTGGATTGATCCGCGAATCGAATCGCTGCCGACGGACAAACTGGGCCCGTTCGTAAAGACCAGCGATGGCGGGATTCTGGCGATCGATACATCGGCCAGCTATGTGAGTCACGACCACGGGCAAACATGGTCCCCCGGTCGGCCTTTGTTTTCAGATCCACAAAATTTCCAGGTGAGCAACGAGCGGGCGCTGTTTCGCACACGCGATGGTGCCATCATTGCCGCCTTTATGAATCTGACAGAACGTCACTGGACCTGGAGCGATGAACTTGGTGACGCCCCGGATGCTCGACTGCCCACGTGCGTGATGCGGAGTCTGGATGAGGGCAAAACGTGGCAGGACATCCGGAAGCTGCACGATGACTGGTCGGGAGCTGTACGTGACATGATCCAGACGACCGATGGTCGTGTGATTTTCACCGCGATGAAAATGCAGCACAATCCAGGACGGCATGCCGTCCTGACATACTCATCCACAGATGATGGCAAGTCGTGGACCGCCAGCAATCTGATCGATCTGGGAGGAGCCGGACATCATGGAGGCGTGACGGAACCCACGCTGACGGAACTTGCAGACGGACGCGTCTGGATGCTGATCCGTACGAATTGGGGAGAATTCTGGTCCGCCTATTCGCACGATGGAGGAAGATTCTGGCGTACCATTCAGCCATCCGGTATCGCAGCCAGTAGTGCTCCCGGTTTGGTAAAACGGTTATCCAGCGGCCGACTATTGCTGGTCTGGAATCGTCCATTTCCGAACGGCCAATCAGAATGGCCGCTGAGTGGCGGCGACAATCGGTGGTCTGCGACGCCGGTCAGCAATCATCGTGAGGAGTTGTCAATTGCATTTTCCGAAGATGATGGAAAGACATGGACCCAACCGGCAATGATCGCTCATCGACATCACACTTTGGCCTCCGGCAGTGCGCGCTGGGTCGCGTATCCTTATGTGTTTGAAGCCAGCCCGGGAGAACTCTGGATCACGACGATGCAGGGCGGCCTTCGAGTGAAACTGCGCGAAGCAGATTTTGTGAACACAAAACCGGAATAAGCCGTTTCGCTTGCTTCAATATCGAAACCGAGTTAAGTCACACCTGCCGACAACGGTTTTCGACAGACGCTGAAAACTCCCGCACGTTGGCCATCTGGTTTTCCAGTTCCTCGAGCGGAACTTCCGAATCGTGAATCGATTTCATGCGTCGAGCCAGCATTTTCCAGTCGCGTGTATCGGGTTCCGGCAGAGTCAGATCTTTGGCATTGCCGCGAACCATGCGGAGACAATCAATTAACTCACGGAGAAACACGTACGCTCGTTCGACAGTGGTGCGTTGCTCCGAATCAATCAGATTCAAACGCTCTGCTTCACCGAGAGCGTGCAGCGTGTTCGGGTGGCGCAACGTGAGGAATTCGTGACCAAAGGTCATTTGCAATGCCTGTACGGCATATTCGCAGTCGACGATGCCTCCGTCGCTCAGTTTGACGTTGATCACGCCTCCGTGCACGAGTTGCCGAATCTGGCGTTCTCGCATGGCCCGCATTGCGGAAAAATCGAACTGACGATTCGCGTAGATGGCTCGTTGACACGCGACCGTGACAACCGCTTTGAAGCGGAAGTCACCTGCGACGCAGCGCAACTTGACAAGCGCCTGACGTTCATAGGGCCATGCCGGTCCGTCGATCGCGTAGTATTTCTCGAAGTCCTGCAGAGACACGGCTCCGGAACCCGCCTGCCCGAACGGCCGCATCCGCAGATCGACATGAAAAATTCCGTCCTGAGGTGCGACAATCCCGGAGGCGACAGCATTCACCATGTGATCAAAAAACACCGCGTTGGAAACAGAATTAACGCCATCGGTGCGTCCCGCGTCTGCATAGATCAGCATCAGTTCGATGTCAGACGCAAACCCCATTTCGATGCCGCCGAATTTTCCGAGGCCGGCAACGACCCAGCGGCATTCGGTAATCCCGTCCTCGCACACCGGCCGACCGTACTCGGACAACAGCTGTCGCCACGAGATCTCCAGCGATTTGCAGACAACCAATTCTGCCAGTTCCGTCAGCTCTTCCGAAAACGCTCCGAAGGGGCGACAATGTCCCAGCACGTTTCGCATATCGATACGGAACAGATGCCGATCCTTAAACTCATTCAGGGCCAGCCATGCTTCCGATGTCGTCGATGCTTTGTCGCACACCTGATCGAGTTCAAGCATCAGCGACTCACGACATTCGCGAATGGCCAGTTCCTCCGGACTGGTCAGCAATGGAAACAGTTGCTGATGCCGCGACTGCAAAAATGCTTCCCACAAGTACTGACTGATCCCAAGCACGCGGGCGACGGCGTGCAGGACGCTGGGACGCCGCAGCGACTTCATGTTGTCGAACCAGGCGACCGCCGGTTGCAGCCGGGATACCAGATCGCGGAATCGGGCCAGTGCGTGATGCGGATCGTTCGTCGTCGGCAGCCAGTGCGTAAATTGTTTGATCAGCGTTGCCGCCAGCTGCAGTTCATCCAGTCGTTCGGCACTCTCGATCGGACGACCATTGCGTTCGCGAACATAGAGGACGTCACGCACCTGACTGCCCTCTGCATCAATAATCGCCCGCAGCACTCGAAACCGGCTTAGTGATAGTGCGCTGGCCAGTTCATAAAGAAATCCCCACGAGTCGGCACCGGTGATATTCATCTGTGTCAGGACAGAATCCGGTAGGCGCAGCAGTTCCACATCCACTTCTGCCGAAGTGGATTCCGACTCAAACTTCTGCGGCACGGCATCACAGAAGCGTGAGAGCAGTTCTGCACGGACGTTTTCGATGTTGTTGCTGCGCGACTGCTGACCGAGGCGACCGATCTCTTCCTGCAGGCACACGGCCAGTTCTTCGGCGACGTTCGTACGCTGCGACTGCTCGGCGGCCGAAATGTCGAGTCGGACTTCGAAGCATGCCAGAAATCGGCCCGCAACACAGCGATCTCCAAACGCGTTGACGCCATCACCGGTCAGGGCGTCTCCCCGCCGTATGTCCAGATGATAAATCGACAACAGCCCGCAAATCACAGACAGCCATCCGGAAAAATCCTTGCCGCAGACAATCAGATCCCAGTGCGTCGTTGTCACGGGATTTGGCCGCAGGGACACGACGGCATCCGCCCCTGCATCAACAGCCGCGGCGATTTCTTCGAGCAGTTGTCGACGTGCCTTTGACTGTTGCTGCAGCAGGCTCAGCGCAACCGCAGGATCCGGACTTGCGGATAACGGTTGATGGACGGCCCATTCATTGTCCGCAACTCCATTCGTCGTTCGCGATTCAAACTGCAGACATTCATCAAAAATCGAGCGGACCGCATGGCGATGTTCGTCGAAACGCCGCATCAGTGTCGCGGCGTCCGGATAATCCATGCGATTGGCCAGCCATTCCAGCTGACGCGGATCAAATGGCAGTTCGTGCGTTTGCTGATTGTGGAGCAGTTGCAGCGAGTGCTCGACCGTCCTTAAAAATACGTATCCAGCGCGAAGATGTCGATACCATGCGGCACTGATCAGGCCGAATTCTGCCAGGCGCACCAGGGAATCGAGCGTATTGGAGCTCAGGATCCGCGACTCGCGTTCGCCGTGAATCAGCTGCAGACTCTGCACGAGAAACTCAACGTCGCGAATTGAGCCAACTCCCAGCTTCACTTCTGAATTCAGCTTCCCCCGCTGGCGGAGACGCGACTCGATCCGCTCTTTCATTTGCTGGATACTGCGGCGCACGTCAGTCGCGGAATCGGTAAACAACAGGGGCAGAATCCGACTGAGGAATTTCTTCCCCACAGATCTGTCCCCCGCCACAACGCGCGCTTTGAGCATCGCCTGTTTTTCCCACGTCGCCGCGTCGTGAATCAGATAATCGGCGTAAGCCGCGATCGTGTTGACGAGTGGTCCGGCCTCACCCCAGGGACGAAGCCGCAGATCAACGCGATATAAGAATCCCGGTGGTGCGTTCTCTGCCAGTCCGTCGATTGTCAGACGCGCAACGCGCTGCAGGATCGATGAATCCTGGTCACAAATCAAAACAAGATCGATGTCCGAACTGTAGTTCAATTCCTCTCCACCGTGCTTGCCCAGACTGATGACCGCCAGCGGCAGCTGTGTCACTTTGGCCTCGGCCATCGCCAGGTTCAGACAACACTGCACCATGGCATCGGCCAGCAGTGAGAGCTGCAGCGTGACAAACCTCAGATCCAGCAGGCCAAATGCGTCGCAGATGCCGATACGCAGTAATTCGCGCCGCTGAAATCGCCGCAGGGCCGAAAGTTGCTGCGGGCGATTCTGGCAGACTGCGATTTCCGCCGTTGCTTCCTGCACGAATTGCTCGCGCGCCTTCATTTCAGACGTTCGACCACTGAGCGCAAGGGTCGTCAGGTAAGGCGGATCAGCCAGTAACGTCTGCGTCAGAAATGGACTTGCGCAGGCAAGTCGTGCGAGGATTCCCAGAGCGCGCGGCGTCGCGTTGAACAATCCAAAAACATCAAACTGCCCCACCGCATTGCGAACATACTTATCGACAACGATGACCACTATATCGCTGAGTGGCGCGTCGTGGCAGACCCGCTGCAGATTCCAGTACCAGGCAGGTTCTTCATCCACCCATTCAGCATCAGAATCGGCGTGAACAGAACTTCGCCACACACCTGCAATTCGCATGAGTGCCCTGACACCCGCTTCCGGTTCATTAAACCCGGATACCCGAAGCTGACTGATGTTTGATTCGAGTTTTGACTCGGTCAGGTTGATAAAAGAAGGCAGCATGGAATTCAATATGGAAAGACACCGAGACGACAGTAGTGCTCCGTCAAACAAAGAATTTGGGGTAGTGGACGAGGCGACGAGTCCCGGTCAGCCCTGCAACGGCAGGGACTCGTGGCCTCTTCCTCTGCGATTCGACCTCTGCGATTCGACCCCTTTTTATTGATTTCGACAAAGCAGTAGTCATGAACTGCAGCGCGAAGTATAACAATCCTGACGCCCGGCGGTTCCGCCGTTGAAGAATTGTTTTAATTGAAGTATTGTCCATGACATGGACTGGCTCAACTATCATCATCTGCTGTACTTCTGGATGGTTGCCCGGGAAGGTACGATTCTGCGGGCGGCTGAAAAGCTGCATATCGGTCAGCCAGCAATCAGCACACAGCTGCGGAGTCTCGAAGAATCACTTGGCCAGAAGTTGTTTCAGAAGTCCGGGCGGACGCTGAAGTTGACAGAAACCGGCAAGACCGTCTATCGCTATGCAGACGAGATCTTCACGCTCGGACGTGAACTGGTTGATACACTCAAAGGACATCCGGTTGGCAAGCCTGTGCGTTTTGTCGTCGGAGTGGTGGATGCCATGCCGAAGTTGATGGCCCGCAGACTGCTTGAACCTGCGCTGCGTTTATCGGACGACCTGCGTCTCGTCTGCGTGGAAGAATCGCTGGAAGTACTGCTCAGCGAACTGATGCTGCACAATGTCGACATCGTACTGTCTGATACGCCGATCACTGCCGCATTCAAAGTGCGGGCTTATAATCACGTTTTGGGAGACACCGCCGTCGGCCTCTTCGCAACGAAAGAACTGGCACGTCGGTATCGAAAGGGTTTTCCGGATTCAATCAACGGTGCGCCCCTGCTCGTGCCGGGACACGGTTCTGCCCTGCGGCGTCCGCTGGATTCATGGCTGGAAAGTCGCGACCTGCATCCACAGATCAGAGCTGAATTTGACGACTCAGCGCTGCTGAAAGCGTTCGGTCAGACAGGCGAAGGTCTCTTCCCGGGCGGACTGGCGATTCAGGAAGAAATCTGTCGTCAGTTTGAAGTGGAACTCGTTGGCGAAGTTGAGGGAGTGCGCGAGCAATTCTTCGCGATCTCGGCGGAGCGAAAAATTAAACATCCCGCCGTGCTCGCAATCGCCAGAACGGCAAAGACCGATCTTTTCATTTGAGCTGTTTCAGACAGTGGGCCGCGGTTGAAATTAACATTCACGGATCCACAGGACTCCGGTGTCTGCACGTTTTGGCTACGGTCAGATCTTCACTGCAGGACACAGAATGAACTGAATTCAATCGCCCGATTTCGTCCTGCGGCATGCTCTGCATCCACGACAAAGTTCATCCGTCCCAGCACATTTTTAAAGTTGGTATTGACATTCAGTTCGCCGGTTTGTGAGATACCCTCCGGGTTTCGCTGTGAAGTATCGTTTGCAGCAGAATTCGCGACGATTCTGTTTCAGCTACAGCTTCGGAATTCTCTGAATATCCGCTGCCGAGAATGCTGTTCATTCGCGGCTTTACGGAGGGTTCACGGCGTGCCCGACGGGGCAAGGAACTGCCATCGTCCGGCGGGGGTGTGCGTCGCTGCTGTGACGAACCGACAGGATGTCGGATCTTTGACGGAAGGATTCGTTTTCCCTGTAATGGAGTACCGGTCATGCTTGTCGTTTCGCGCAAAAAAACACAACAGATTCTCTTCCCAAATCTTGGTATCGCGATCGAAATCCTGCGGATCTCCGGCAATGCTGTCAGTGTCGGAATTAACGCCCCGGAATCGGTCGAGAT
>JAGQQS010000019.1 GCA_020426105.1 Planctomycetaceae bacterium | reverse complement strand
GCCTTGTCGAAGCTGGGGATGCAAACAACCGAGGACCTTGATGTCCTGGATGCCAAACCTCTCTTTGGCTGGAATTACACGCCTCATCCCGATGCTCCAAATCGTGGAAGTTGCTGGGGAATCACCACCAGCCGCACGTGTTCCGATGGAATGACTGGGGTACCACTCTTCAGTAGTTATGAACAGGGCGAACAGCGAACTGGTCTCTATCGTTCTGAAAGTTTCGAACCGGGGGCAAGTCTGAGTTTCTACGTCGCGGGGCACGATGGATTTCCCGACAAACCGCTGAAACAGGTGAATTTTGTGCGTTTGCGGGACAGTGCCAGTGGAGAAGTCCTGCGCGAAGCGTCGCCGCCCCGCAACGATGTGGCCCAAAAGGTGGAATGGAGTACGGATGAACTCGCTGGTCGCAGGGTATATGTCGAACTCGTGGACGGAGACACGGCCGGAGCATTTGCATGGATTGCGGTCGGCCGATTCTCTGACGAGCGGCTCAATCCGTCGGACGCTCAGTTGAGACAGGCGGAAGCGGCGGCACTGATCGGCGATTTTGCAATAACTGAACTGCGTCCCGCGATCATCCGGATCATTGGCAACACGCAGCAACCGCGGGCAACCCGCGCGCTATTTGCGAGCGCAATGCTGAAATTACAGGCGGATTCCCGCCTCGCGGCAGCCGCCCGTGTACCATCCATTGCCGGTGTCACGGACACGACAGTCGACGCAGCGATGAACGCCCTTGTGAACAGTCAGCCGGACAGCGTGGAGCCAATTCTTGAGGCCGCCTTTCAGGCAGCCTCTGCGGCCGAACAACTGGGGCTGGCCGAACAACTGGCCGTCGATGCGATCGGCATGGATTTGCTGCTGCGACTGATGGAATCCGGAAAAGCATCGGCGCGACTGCTCCTGAAACCGACTGTGCGACAAAAACTTGAGGCGATTGCGACGGACAGTATTAAGCAGCGTGTTGTACGGCTGACAGAGAATCTTCCGACTGAAGATACCGTCATTGAACAATTGATTGCCGCGCGACGAAAGGCGTTTGCAATGTCGCTCGGCGATGCCGCAGCCGGGAAGGAACTGGTCAGGAAGAACTGCCTGATTTGTCATCAAATCGCGGGTGAAGGCAAACAGGTTGGGCCCAATCTGGATGGTATCGGGAATCGCGGCCTGGATCGGGTTTTGGAAGATGTGCTCGCACCAAATCGCAATGTGGACGTTGCATTCCGCACAACAACAGTGGTCACCCATGAAGGCAAGGCTTACAGTGGACTGTTGAAAGAACTTGAGGGCGGTCGAGTGAGTATCACCGACAGTCAGGCGAAAGAAACTGTGCTGCCGGCAGAGATGGTCGAAGAACGTCAGCCATCAACCACATCACCGATGCCATCAAATGTGGGGGACACGCTCTCTGAGGCGCAATTGCGGGACGTGATTACGTACTTATTGCAGCAACGCAGGCAGACGGGCGGCTGAAAATCCAGGCAGCGGCAGGGATTTGGTGATGGCCACTCACATTGGTTCGCTGGCAAAAAACTGCGGCACAGTTTTACGTAGCAAGATACGGGAGAGTCGAAAGTTGACGACGGAACCGACTTTCGTCACCATGGTTGACGCCAAATTGAGTTCGCCGCTCTTTTAACGGAAGCACTAAAAGATGAGCAAAGCAGCCAGTCGACGTCGTTTTCTCCAGAAGGCCGGATCAACAGCCGCGACATTTACGATTCTGAAAGCCGGTTCCGCTCGGACCTATTCCGCGAACGAAACGCTGAACATTGTCTCGATCGGTGCGGGCGGACGAGCAGCCGGTGATATTCAGGAAGTCGCTTCTCAAAATATCGTAGGGCTGTGCGATGTCGATCAGGCTCGCGCGGCGGATATGTTTAACAGGTTTCCGAAGGCCAAAAAGTTTAAAGATTATCGAGTGATGTTGCAGGAGATGGCGTCGCAGATCGATGCCGTTATCGTCGGGACGCCGGACCACCATCACTTTCATGCGTCGATGGCCGCGATTCGGCTTGGAAAGCACGTTTACTGCGAAAAGCCGCTGACACATTCCGTGTGGGAAGCGCGCGAGTTAACGTTGGCGGCTCGGGCTGCGGGAGTCGCCACGCAGATGGGCAATCAGGCGCAGGCGACTGAACAAACTCGAATTGTTCAGGAATTCGTCATGGATCATGCGATTGGACAAATTCGCGAAGCACATATCTGGACGGATCGGCCTTCCCGCGGACTGTTCGACGAATACTGGCCGCAGGGTGTTTCACGCCCGACGGACGCGGCAACTGTCCCTGCCTCACTCGACTGGGACTTGTGGCTCGGTCCGGCTCCTGAACGGCCGTACCATTCGGCGTATCTGCCGGCAAAGTGGCGGGGTTGGTGGGATTTCGGAACAGGCGCCTTGGGAGATATTGCGTGTCATTATTTTGATCCGGTATTTCGTGCGCTAAAGCTGGGCGCTCCGACCAGTGTTGAGGCATCCTCGACGCGCGTCAACACGGAAACCTATCCGGTCGGATCGATGATCACGTTTCACTTCCCTGCGCGTGGCGAAATGGCTCCGGTCAAATTGGTTTGGTATGACGGCGGATTGAGACCCCCGCGCCCGGCGGCAATCAAACAAGGTGATGAAATGGGGACCAACGGCCTGATGCTCATTGGTGACGATGATGCGGTGCTGATGTCGGACTGGAACAGCTGGCGGATGTATCCGGAAGAACGTGCGCGTCAGTACGGAATGCCGCCGGTCAGGCTTCCACGATCAGCCGGGCACCATCAGGAATGGATCGATGCGTGCAAAGGCGGATCACCTGCCGGATCGAATTTCGACTGGGCCGGTCCTATGACCGAGACGATTCTGCTGGGAAATGTCGCTCTGCGTTCGCAGCTTCGCGAGGATTTGACAAAAACCAGACTGGAATGGGACGCCGCAAAACTGGCCTTCACGAATCACAGCGAGGCGAACCGGTTTTTGCGCCGAGAGTATCGAAATGGCTGGGAGGTCTGACGATGCTGACACCGCGAAGCGATTGATTCCAGCCAGGTTATCGTCAGTCGTACCCTGCAAAGGCAGCATGGGTTCAAACTCAAATCCAGGTGGATTTATCCTTTTTTTACGGGCGGTGCGTTTAGTGGGTCTTCCGGCCATGCATGTTTCGGGTAGCGGCGTTTGAGTTCTTTGCGAACTTCAGGGTAGGTATTCGCCCAGAAACTTGCCAGGTCATCGGTTATCTGTTGTGGCCGCATATTGGGCGCGAGCAGATGCAGCAGGACCGGAATGCGACCGGCGGCGACTCGCGGTGTCTGTTTGAGTCCGAAGATCTCCTGAATTCGCACCGACAGTATTGGTGGCCGACCGAATTCGTACGTCAGCCGAATCCGGCTGCCGCTCGGCACAGTCATTCGTTCGGGGGCTTCACGTTCGATTGATTGCAACAGCGCATAAGGGAATCTTGACTGCAGGGTTGCGAGCCACGGAGCGGTTTTAATTTCAGAAAATGAACGGCGACCCTGACAGATTTCTCGCAAGACACCACGCACGAGTGTGTCATCAAATACTGGCAGATCCAGGTCCGGCATCCATTCGTGCAGGCAGCGACCCCGTGCGAGGAAATTTGTAAATTCCGCATCTTCCTGTGGCAGCACAGTCTCGAGTTGCCCCTGCGCAGCAACATACAGAATCTCAGCCGCTGCCTGAGAATCCACGATGGAACTCGGAGACTCTTCCAGAACAAGATCATCAAACATGACTCGTCGACGGGCCACAACCTGTCTTTGCGTGGGATGGAAGAAAAGCTCATCTGCTGTGCGGATCATCGCTTCTGGCAGCCATTCACGCTTTACTTCCGAGGCCTGACGCACCATTGCCTCCGAACCCGCACCATCAATATCGACGCACAGAAACAGCGGCGATTTCTGAACTGCCGATCGCGCACTCAGCCTGACTCCTCGTCCGCCTGTCATCAGACCTCTGTCGGTCGTCGGATCTCGGCGGCGAGCGACACGATCCGGAAACCCGGCCACCAGAGCACGCATCAATGCTTCATCTGAATCATCAGAATTCCGCTTCGGACGATTAATCGGCGATAATTCTAACAGTGTATTGTCGGCCAGCATCCGCTGCAGTTGTTTCGTGGCCAGCAGCAGATTTCTGACGGCATTTCGATTGATTTCGCCACATGGAGATTGGGTAGTTCCCGTTGCCAGGTAATCCTCAACTGCAAGCAGTCGATCGATGACATCCGAACGTGATCTGTGAACCGGATTCGATGGCGGTGGACTGCCTCGATGCAATGGCACGTCCCGCTGTCGGCGCAGAAACGGATCACGCTCGGTAAGCAGAGCAGCCATCAACGCCGCACGGTCGGACACCCCCAGCCGTTGCGCCTCAATGAGGAGTCGTCCTATCCGCGGGGAGACGGGAAATCGGACAAGTTGCCGTCCCGTCGACGTGATTCCGGCATCGTCAACAGCGTCCAGCAGACGCAGGAGTTTCTTCGCCTGTTCGATGGACGCGGCGGGCGGCATCTCGAACCACGGAAACGCGGCCACGTCGCACTCCCCCCAATCGTAAAGTCGAAGGACTGCAGACGAGAGATCGACGCGATGCAGTTCGGCCACGTCGAAATCCGGCCGTCGACGCTGGGCAGCTTCTTCCCAGAGACGCAGGCAGAATCCCGGTTGAGTTCGTCCTGCGCGCCCGGCACGCTGATCTGACGATGCTTTGGAGATCGGAGTGAGTTCGAGCCGATCCAGACCGATATCCGCGTCGAACTGCATCTGCCGCGCAAGTCCGGTATCCACGACAGCAGTCACGCCGTCGATGGTTACGGACGTTTCTGCCACGTTCGTAGAGAGGACAATTTTTCGCTGCCGGCACGGGCCAAGGACAGTATCCTGTTCTTCGGGCGACATATCGCCGTACAACGTGAATACAGCGAGATGATGGCGGCGAGCCAGTGATTCGAGTTCGCTGCGAGTCTTCA
>JAGQQS010000223.1 GCA_020426105.1 Planctomycetaceae bacterium | reverse complement strand
CCGGCGCCGATGACCAATGGCAGTTCCGTTGCACGATCGAACAGGAAATGCCCATCGGGACTCATTGAATACATACACACGGCAGACCGACAGGATGTGGGCTCAACACCCACCAGACGCTCGGTCACAAAGCGGCTGAATGGCGGTTCGTCCTCTGGAAGAATTGTGCGATTCACTGTCGAGGGATCACTGATCGCCGCACCGCCTGTATGCAGTCCAATTTTGATCGTTCGCCCATCGACACTCGGTGGTCCATAGAACTGGCCTTCCGGCAGATCCATGAAGTAAATCGGAGCGTGCCCGGCATTGAACTGACCCGCTGCAGCGACCGGAAACCAAAACAGCGTTTTACGTTCGACGGTGATGAGTTTTTCATAGTCAGGCAACAACTTACCAGTCCATGCCCCACAGGTCACAATTCCGGAGGCCGCGGAATAGGCCGCTTTATTCGTCCTGACCAGGAGCTCGCCGGGAGATCCGGAAATCTTTGTGAGAATTTCACCGGGACATAATTGAGCACCATGGGCCATGGCGAGTCGCAAATGTGCGGCCACACCGCGTTCGACCCACAGAAGTCCGGCTGTTGATTCCACAACGACCGCATACTCCGGTGGTATCCTGAACATAGGGAATCGCCTGTGCATTTCTCCGTGATCAAGTTCATCAAGCGCCAGGTTATGTAAACGTGATGATTGTCGTGCGCCTTCAATGACCTCCGAACCAGGAAGTCCGGCCACGAGCATATCATGACGTTCGATCAACTTTTGTCCGGCGAGCTCCCCCAGTTGTTCCCAGAGATCCCATGCCCGGTGCAACAATGGCACGTAGTTCGGATGCTCGAAATAGGCCTTACGAATAACTCGTGTCTCGCCGTGTGAGCTGCCCAGTTCGTGCGGCGGATGAAACTGGTCGATCCCAATGACTTTCAGGCCGCGTTTGGCCAGATGGTACATGGCCGCCGATCCAAAGCCGCCACATCCCATGACAATGACGTCGCACTTCTGTGTTGTCATGTTCCCACTCGATTAAAATGATCTGGCTAAGGCACGAGTCCCGCAGTGCTTGTTGTGCGGTAGTGGACGAGGCAACGAGTCCCTGTATTTTGGGACTCGTTGCCGCGTCTATTTACGGTAGGTCTTTGGGACTCGTTGCCGCGTCTATTACGTTGGATTTTGGGACTCGTTGCCGCGTCGATGATGGTAGATGCATTTTCGCCACTCGCCTTACGACCACGCGACAGACTTTAGTCCATGACGGACAATTGCACACGCGTCGCGGCAGAATTGACGATCTCACGAATGAGTTCCTGGTAACTCATGCCGACTTTGGTGGCGAGCATGGGAAGATCAGAGTGTTCGGGATGCAGGCCGGCGAGTGGATTGGCTTCGATAAAGTTAGGGCGTCCATGGCTGTCAGATCGCAGATCGATACGGCCGGCATCACGGCCGTTCAGCTCACGCCATGCGAGGAGCGCAATCCGTTCGGCCTCAGCAACTTCCGGATCGTTATCCGGTCTGACCAGATCATAGCGGACGAGTTCTTCGCAGCGTTCCTTATTGGTATATGAATATGCGCCCGGTTCCGCATCGGCCAGCAGTACAATCTCCAGGGTGCCGAGCACATGTGCAGATTCTCCGGTTCCCAGAACCCCGACCGTAAATTCGCGGCCACTCAAATAAGTTTCGACCAGTACCGGCTGGCGGAAACGTGCCAACAGTGACTCGCAGACCGAGGATAGTTCTGCGGCCGAGGAAATGCATGAAGCGGGTGAAATCCCTTTGCCGGTCCCTTCAGCGACAGGTTTGGCAAAGAGTGGAAACGGGAGGTCAATATCAGCCAGATCGGCAAGTGACTCAACGACAGTGAAGCGCGGAGTGGGTACGCCGCATTTTTCGACAAGTGTCTTGGTGAGCCCCTTATGCAGGCAGATGGACATGGCAACCGGGTCGCCAAACGTGCAGGGGATGGAGTATGCCTCGAGCAGCGCGGGAACCTGTGCTTCACGAGCAATGCCGTGCATCCCTTCACAGATATTGAACACCAGATCCCAGCGATCGCCGACAGCCAGTCGTTTCACCAGCTGGCGGACATGACCAATCCGGTCGGCTTCGTGTCCCAGGCCGATGATCGCGTGCTCAAGTGAATCGATTGTGTCGGCTCGATCAAATTCAGCCGTGGCGATTTCGTCATAACCTTCTGCCAGGTAGACATCTCGCAAGTCATAGGTCAGTCCGATCTTCATGCCGCTGCGCTTTCCGACACGGCGTCCGAATTTTCAGATTCGGTCAGTTCCGCGTATAGTTGTGTCCGGTACATTTCTGCCTGCTCACGGTCCATCGCAAGCACCTGCAGAAGATTTTCGCCGCGCTGCAGCAGTTCGACAGGACAACCACCTGCGGGTTGATCTTTAAGACCATCCGCAGTGTAGTCGAAAGGATAGAGCCGGCAGATCAGCGGGCGTACTTCTTTTTCCAGAGTGCAGCCCTGCGAGCCCAGAAACCAGCAGTCCCCATTCGGCTGGTGCCTGACCACGCGTCGCTTACCATCGGATCGGAATACATGTTTCTGCCAGTACGGATCTTCTTCAGTCTGATCATAGGCAGGATCAGCGGGGGGACGAAATTCTGTGAAGTCTCTCGTCGATGATGCCGCAGAAATGCGGCGGACATCTCCAAGCGTGACGTAGATATCTGTCGCCTGACAACAAGTTGATTGATGCTTTGCGCATCGAGCACAAAGAAACTCGTCTGACACAAGAACGTTTCCTGAGAATGAAGGTGTCTGCTCGCAACGCAACCGCTGGACCGCGTTGCTTACGTCGCCATCGGGTCTGGATAACGAAACACCTTGCCTTCGAAGTTTTTGAGCAGGATGTCGTCGCCATCGCGACCGATGATACTGTCAGGCTGCAGCGGAATTTTGCCACCACCCCCCGGAGCATCAATCACAAACGTGGGAACGGCATAGCCTGTGGTAAAACCACGCAGGCCCTGCACAATCTCGAGTCCCTTCGCCACAGGCGTCCGAAAATGTGAAGAACCGCTGATCGGGTCACACTGGTACAGGTAATACGGGCGCACCCGCATGGTCAGGAGCTTGTGAACCAGAGACTTCATAATCTCCACACTGTCATTCACACCTTTGAGCAGCACTGTCTGCGAACCCAGAGGAATCCCGGCGTCAATCAGTCGTTCACACGCCTGCTTTGATTCAACGGTACATTCTTCGGGATGCAGGAAGTGCACACTCATCCAGATCGGATGATACTTTCGCAGCATGCTGACAAGTTCCGGCGTGATACGTTGTGGCAGCACAGCCGGCATCTTTGTTCCGATACGGATGAACTCGATATGCGGAATCGCGCGCAGGCGACCGATGATCCAGTCGAGTTTTTCGTCGCTGAGTGCGAGTGGATCGCCACCGGAAATGAGTACGTCGCGAACCTGCGTTGCATCTTCGAGATAATGGAAAATGGCTTCCAGACGCTGAACGTTGGGCTGGATCTCCCCATGGCCGACAACGCGTGACCTCGTGCAATAACGACAGTACGTCGAACAGAAGTCCAGCGGGAGCAACAGCACGCGATCCGGGTATCGATGCACGAGGCCGGGAACCGGGCTGTGACCGTCTTCGCCCAGCGGATCGTCGGCTTCGCCTGCCGTACGGACGAACTCACGCGTTGTCGGGACCACGGTCTTCCGCAATGCCTGCATCGGATCATTCGGATCCAGCAGGCTCATGTAATACGGAGTGATCGCCGTTGGCAGCAGCGTTCCGCCATCGGCAAGACAGTCACGTTCCTCCGGAGACAATTCCAGAATCCGCTCAAACTGCTCGAGCGTTTTAATCCGGTGTCGGGATTGCCAGCGCCAATCGTCCCAGTCGGCATCGGATGCGTCGGGATAAAAGCGTTCACGAAACTTTGATGTGAGCAGGTTTTCCCTGCGAAGGGAAGGGCCAGAGGAGTGGGCGGTGTCGAGTCGAACACCGTTGCGATCTGGTAAGGCAGGGGAAGTCGTCACTTTTTCAGTGACACGTTTTCTGTTGGCGGGCTTGCTGTGGGAACGGGCTGCCGGAGCACGGCCGTTTCGTACCAGATTCAGAACTGAAGAATCCGGAATATGAAATTGTTTTGACGGACGGGCATCTTCTGCAACTGTCAGGACAATTGTGTTTCCTGAATTTCCTGGAGGGTCATCATGCTCCAGGCCAGTGGATGGAGGCTCCGAAGACTCCCCACTGAACAACGATTCTTCCATTGACTAAATGCTCCCACGAGATGCGTATGTTGTCGCACACTCACCATGCCTCTTGAGGAAAAGGTCCCCCGACGATCGGGAAGGGCAGGTCATTCCGAAACAAGTCGCGCATTCAGAATCACTCCGGAATCGCATTTCGGATCAACCGACAGCGAAGTCACAGAGAGATATCAAATGCAAAACAAGCGACGTTTCTTAACGAGGTGTGCGTGGCCGACGCATTGATTGAGAAGTCGGCAGACTCGAATCAACACCGGCCGACTCCATCCCGGGTTGACGATCAAACTAATTGATAACGAGTCTCTTCCCGAATCGATCGCTCTTTCAGCGACCGTTCCGGGGGCGAGGGAGTGATGCCAGCAGGCCGAATCCCTCTGCACCTCCAGGTAAGAATTTGGAGAACGTTTCGCCTTCCAAGCAGACTCGCGAAAATCAGCCCGCGAGTTACTTTGAACGGCACCGTAAGCCTGAATGCGCCACGCATTCAAAACTCAACGCGCGGCGTTATATCTTTCGCCGCTTCTAAAGCAATAGATCATTTGCCACAGTTTTCAGGAATCTCCTGAAAACTACCAAAACGACGCGACCAGCCCAGCCACTGCGGCAATCATCGCCGCCAGCCAGAATGCGAACACGATTTTTCGCTCCGGTACCCCTTGAAAAACAAAGTGATTATGCAGAGGACTGCACAAGAGTATTCTGGTTCGCGTCCGTCGATACCATCCCACCTGCACGATCACACTCAATGTCTCAACGACAAAGACGGCACCAGTGATTATCAAAAGCAGTTCGCAGCGCGTCGCGAGGGCCGAGACGGCAAACAGGCCACCGAGAGGTAATGATCCGGCATCACCCATAAAAATCTTTGCAGGATGCCGATTCCACCACAGAAATCCCAGTGTACTTCCGGTCAGAGCTGCAAAACTCACGGCACTTGCTGCGCGGCTGCCAGCGTCAGCTTCGATGACTGAACTGCCGCAGATGATCGTTGCCATTGTCAGCGAGGCGATGGCCATGCAGCCGCTGGCCAGGCCATCGAGACCGTCCGTCAGATTCACCGCATTGGAGGTCGCTACAATAATGAATGCGGCCCACGGAACCCAGCCCCAGCCCGCGGAAAATATCCATGATGTGCCCGGGATCCCGATGTCACCAGCGGATGAAATTGCAGGTTGAGTGAGAAAGAGAGCGACTGCTATCGTCCCGGCAATCACGCATTGCACCGACAGCTTCTGTCGCGCGGAAAGTCCTTTTTTTGTGGTGCGGAGCTTAATCCAGTCATCAGCGGCACCCAGCCCGGTGAGCGTCATGAGCGTCAGGCAGTAGATCCAGACCAGCGGGGACGAACGATCGGAAAAGCAAACGATCGAAACCAGCGACGCCCCCGCGATCAGCAGGCCACCCATCGTGGGAGTATTTTTTTTTCCCGCATGCAGTTCATTCAGACGCAACGAATCACTTGCAATCCGTTCAGTGGCCCTCTTTCCCAACCAGTGAATCATCGTCGGGCCGCATACCAGTGACAGGATCAGAGATAAAACGCCCGCGCTGCATGCGGCTGCAAGCGACGCTGCTTTCAATTCACTGAGCACCCTGATCTCCCATGCCGACTGGCAATTATATCGACCACCGGTTCCGAACGATAATCAACTGTCCGGGTACTGAAGCAACCCGGGTGCGGGATTCTATCTTCTCGACTGCGTCAAATGCAGCGGCGGCAGACGCGATTCGATGACAACGGAAAAATGTGGGTCCGCAAGCCCACCCAAAACCGGTACGACAACAGGCCGCCATGCCAGTGCGCTCCCGGGAACGGAGCATTTGCAGGTATTTTTAATGGATTTCACAAGTGCTGCTGCCAGAAACCGGAATATCGGTATACTTCGCGGTAAACCGTGGATGACACATTCAGGATCTTAGATCAGGTTGCGATGCGCGAATCATGCCGCTGAAGACTGACACACTCGAAGAACCGCAATTGAATTTGACGCCGATGATCGACGTCGTGTTCCTGCTGATCATATTCTTTATGGTCGGCGCGCGGTTTACCGAAGAAGCACAGGATCAGCAGTTTGATGTTGAACTGCCTTCCGCCACTGCGTTGCAGACCATGAGTCGGGAGCCCGATCCGCTGGTCGTCACGGTCTACCGCTCGGGACGGATTACGATTAAAGATCGACAACTCGATCTGACACAGCTGGTCGAGGCGTTGAAAGCCGCGAAAGCGGCTTACGCGGAACAGTCTGTCCTGATCCGGGGAGATGGTGAAGGTCAATATCAGGCGGTTATCGATGTGATGAACGCCTGCCATCAGGTTCAGATCCGAAAGTTTTCTCTGGCGTTTCAACCGCTGGAAACAAGTGCGTCGGGTTCCCCATGAATGCATTGCGGCAGCTGTTGCAAAGACTATCAGATGGTGCTCCGCTGAGTGGTGATGATATCATCGCGCTCGCATTGCTGGTGACGATGGCCGCATCGTTGACGCATTTGCTGACCATGCTTGTCACACGATGGGGCGATCGAAATATTGCATTTAAGTCACTGCTCGCATCGATCCTGATCCACGGTGTCTGTTTTCTGGGGCTGGAAGTTTTCGAACCTTTGTCGACGCGGAATGCAGTCGCGGCTGAACTTCCGCCGGAAGCTCCGGAGGTCATCACAGAGGTGCTGATTGAGAGTGATCGGGACGTCAGGCTTCCGGAATCGGGGAACATCCCGATTGCTGACCGTCCGCTTCTGCCGGAGATTGAACTGCGTCGCTTTGAAATCACGGCGCCGGAAATTACACGTTCCGAATTGCCGGATCGCATGCCCGACAACCTGGAATCGCTGACGACGACAGTAGATGACGTCACTCAATTTCAGCCGCAGGAGAATGTGGAACTGGCGATGCCCGCCGACGCGGGAGAGAAAGGTCCCAAACAGGTTGCTGCCGAAGACCCGGCAGCGGACCTGAAAACAGCATTCGAACAAAGCATGGCGGATATATTCAAGCCGGAGATGAATCGCACGGAACCCGTGCCAGGACGTCCCGACAATTCTGATCGCCTCGAAGATCCTTCGCGACCATTGACTGCACTGGACATGCGATTTGAGTTCAATCCCGACGACATCGCCATGAATCTGGCCAGGAACTCTGATACGGCCGTTGAATTGCCACCCGTCGTCGATAATCCTGCTGAGTCATTTGAGCGGCGAATGGCGCCGCTGGCGGATGATGTGTCGATCGACGGCAGTAATTCAGAAAACACTCAGCCCTCCGAAAAATCCAGGGCCAGCACCTTTCAGTCACGCCTTCCCCGCCTCGCCCGTTCGGTCCCCGATCGAAATCCGGCGGAACGCCCTTCGCGGATGACCCACGACATACCTCGCACGACGACACCGTTATCGGACAGCTATGACGACGTCCGGATCGGAGACCTTGCGCCCCGTTACAGTGATTCACTGCAATCTGCGGCACCGCTGATGGAAAACATGCTGCCGACAATACGCCGACGAGATAATCCCCCGCTGACCTACAAGCTGCGAACGGAAAAGGCGCGCCGCGACGCCGCCGAAAGATTCGGCGGAACCCGGGAATCAGAATCCGCGGTGGAACTCAGCCTCCGCTGGATGTCTGCCAATCAGTCACAAGATGGTCGTTGGGATGCCGAAGATTTCGGTGCGGGACAGGTTCGTATCGATGCCAACGGGGTCGATCGCGAATTCGCCGGCCGGGAAGCAGACACCGGTTTAACGTCGCTTGTGATGCTCAGTTTTCTGGGCGCCGGATATACGCACGAAGAAGGGCAATATGCGATTGAAGTGGACCGGGCTCTTGACTGGCTGATCAGGCAGCAGGCTTCAGACGGAAATCTGTGTGGTAATGCAGAGAAGTTCGCAAGAATGTATTGTCACGCCATGGCCACCTATTGTCTTGCCGAAGCATTCGGTATGCAGAAAGAAATGGTCCTTGGCCCGATCGTGGATCCGGAAGCCATTCGCTTATTCATGGATACCGGCGAACAGACCGCAACATTGCTGGCCAGTGCCGCCATGTCGCAGAACCTGATCAGCGTAGTGGCTCTGAATGGTAATTTGAGAAGTATCCTTGCCAATCAGTTTTCTTATTCGGCGCGACTGGTGGATGACCTGCGACTTCGTGCAGCGCTGGTGAAAGCGGTGGCATATACGATCAGTCAGCAGGATCAGAGAGGCGGCGGCTGGCGTTACAAGCAATTTCAGGAGGGCGATGTCAGCATGCTCGGGTGGCAGCTGATGTCACTGAAGAGTGCCGAAATAGCGGGGGTTAATATTCCGGATTCCGTCCGCACAAAGATGAAAGGATTTATCGAAAGTGTGCGTCAGGGGCCGGCTGGAGGACTTTTCGGTTATCGCCGGAACGTCATTACCGGTGGTCGAAATTCAGAAGCCATCACCCCGACGATGACGGCAGAAGCGTTGTTTTGTCAGCAAATGCTCGAATTTCCACGCGATTCGAAGTCGAACGAAGAATCAATTGCATACCTCATGCAGAACATGCCTCGAATTGCAGACATGAATTACTACTACTGGTACTACGGCACGCTGGCCATGTACCAGCACGGAGGCCAGCCGTGGCAGAATTGGAACAAAGTCGTCCGCGACATGCTGGTGGAACAACAGATTCAGACGGGACCGATGGCAGGCACCTGGGATCCGAATGATGAATGGGGCCGGTACGGAGGCCGCTTGTATTCAACGGCACTGGCGACGCTGACACTGGAGGTCTATTACCGACTGCTGCCACTGTATCGGATGAACGAAACGACAGGCGTCACTCCCTAGAAACCGGCCTGACGAACTTCTGGTCTGTTTTTTGCATGCACTGGATTTTTCATCGCGGATCCCGTCCCCGAGGCCTGTTGACGTGTCGCGATGCGTGTCGCTGGCAGGCACCTCTGACGCATATCAAAAGTCCGCCAGCACAACGCCGGGGATCACGGCAGGAGTGAACGGGTGTCGGCAAAATGCACAGAAACACTGGAAAAACAGGGCATTTTGCTTCCGGGAAGGGGGTTTCAAATCTCGTCCGAAACCCGTTCAATGTGGTGGGCACAGGTGTGTCTTGAAACGCAGTATTGCTGGCAGTCGCCGTTGTCAGGTGGGTGCAGAGAGGATGTGACGCGCCCGCGAACGGTGTGGAGGGGGCGTCATCGCGTCTCCATCGCGGTCGTCCATGCCGTAAAATTGAAAAACAGAGAATTCAAAATCTGGCTCGGAATCGTGTCAAACATTTGGTGGAAGGCGTTGACGTCGCCCGGGTATCCAGCGAATAATCCGCGACTGTCCGCGTTTTGCGGGCTTTGGTAAGACAGGTTCGGAGTTCGCTTGTTGATGGACCATGACGGTTGAGTTTCAGCAACGTGTTCTGAACCTTATTTTTTTGTGGACTGGTTCGGTTGATTTTTCAGATTCGTGGGTATGCTGGACGGTTCGAAAGAAAGTCCCGTGTACCGGGGCAATTAATCGAACCGAACGGAATACGTGTCAGTATCATGCTGATGCGGCGGAAGGATGCTTCGGAGAACTGCCGAAGCGGAAGATTTAGTCGTGTCAGCGGTGTGCTGAGGCGAAGAAGTGTCTCACCACGAAGGCACGGTCACTCGAATGGCAACGGGGGCGTTTGTCGCTCCGCCGTCTTAAACAGCATCGTGTGAACGTTGTTTTCGACTGGAACTCTTGGAAGGGGAATCGCGTGTATCGTCTGGACCTGGGATTGAAGGCGATCATTGAGGCAGGGAAGAAGCGAGGATTCGTCACGGTTCAACAGGCGCATGGCTGGTTGCCGGATGAGGGAGGCGACCCGATGATGGTCGATAACCTGATCATGACGCTCGATGAATTTGGGATAGGCTTTATCGAGGATCCTGACATTTCGCTCGAGCCGGAACCGGTCGGCGAAGAGGTAAAGCAGGCGCAGGCCGAGAAGGCAGCGCGTGCATTACTGGGACCGGAAACGTCTGCGTTGTCATCGCGTGACCCGATTCGTATGTATCTCAGCCAGATGGGTAACATCCCGTTGCTGACGCGTGATCGGGAGATTTTTCTGGCCAAGCAGATTGAGATCATGCGCAAACGCATGCGTCGTCACATGCTCGAATCTGACTTCGCGCTCAACATTGCTGTGGACACGATCGAAAAAGTCCGCCGCGGTGAATTGCCGTTCGAACGCACACTGCGAACTTCTGAAACGGAAGAAGTCCGCAAGGAGCAGATCGAGGGCCGGATGGAAACCAATCTCCGGACGCTGCGGCATTTGATGGAGGTCAATCGGGAAGAATTCTTCAAATGGCGTGAGCTTCCGGAGAATACCAAAGAGAAAGCCACACTGGCTGAATCACTGCGCGTTCGTCGTCGCAAAATGTGCAGCCTGTGCGAAGAACTCAGCGTCCGAACGCATCGGCTGCAGCCCGTGCTCAAGCGGATGCTCCAGATCGGCGAGCGAATCGAACAGCTTCAGGACGAAATTTCCTGCCTGCGCGGGATGAAGACCGCTGATTCAGAGCGTATGGCTCTCGAACGCGAACTTGAAGAATACGTGCAGATGCTGATGGAGACTCCCGATCAGTTCCTGCGTCGCTGTCGTGAACTGAAGAAACGTCTGGATGGCTGGACGGATGCCAAACAGAAACTCTCAGGCGGCAATCTGCGCCTCGTAGTTTCGATCGCCAAGAAATACCGTAATCGCGGCCTGAGTTTTCTGGATCTGATCCAGGAAGGGAATGCCGGGCTGATGCGCGGTGTCGAAAAATATGAATATCGTCGCGGCTATAAGTTTTCGACTTATGCCACATGGTGGATCCGTCAGGCGATCACACGCGCCGTCGCGGATCATGCCCGGACGATTCGTATTCCGGTTCATATGTTTCAGAGCATCTCGATGCTCAAGGCCAAGGCTGAAGAAATTCGGCAGAACACGGGACGCGAACCCAGCAACGAAGAGCTGGCTGAAGCCGTGGGCATGAGCATCGAAGAGACCGAACGCATCATGAAGACATGGAAGCATCCTATTAGTCTGGATACTCCGGTCGGCGAAAGCGAGGACAGCAGCTTCGGTGAGTTTCTGGAAGACAGTCATGAAAGCAGCCCCGCTGAATCGGCGGCAAAGCAGATGCTGCGTGACAAGATTGATCA
>JAGQQS010000222.1 GCA_020426105.1 Planctomycetaceae bacterium | reverse complement strand
TTCACAGCCTGCAGACAGTTCCGCGGCCGTTTATCGCCCATGCAGCAACAGTTGAGCGATGCGTAGCCCAACGGGACGAGCCCGCGTTTTATGGCATTCATTCACTTCGCCAAAATCCTGTACGCTGCCCG
The DNA here is from genome assembly GCA_020426105.1 of Planctomycetaceae bacterium. Lineage (GTDB taxonomy): Bacteria > Planctomycetota > Planctomycetia > Planctomycetales > Planctomycetaceae > SXXK01. Next base: position 3,279 of record JAGQQS010000222.1, on the reverse strand, counting down.
ACCGTCTGGTTGCTTCTATAGTAACTTCCGTTTCCGTCACCTGTTGTCTACGGCCTCTTTATTACAATATATCGAAATATAGCGACATGTCAATTTGGTTTTCTCCTGGATTTTGCGATTTGCAATCGAAATTACTGCCAACCGGCCCGCGTGATCGGTGTCGCAGGTTCGACTGACTGCGGATCACGGTACTCGCGGGCATACCGAAGCAAGTGACACCACCGTCACTGTCCGCGACCTCAATCCGCCTGAACACCTCATCCGATGACCTGCTCCAACGCGGTCCGCCCGACCGGTGGTTCTATCTGCCATGCGATCAGTGCAGGTCGAATTGCATATTTGGAAACAACTTCGTTGATGAGTTGTAATTCGCTATGTTGCCGCTCGATCAGGAGAGGATCGGTCACCAAGTGGGGTGAAAGGCATTGATTGATCATCCATGCATAAGGTTGAATTTCTGGACGGCGAAGATCGCGCTGTAGGTGTGCTGCTTCGTGTACCGGTGTCGCCAAAATCAGGCATGTTGAAAAAGATCAGACAAAAATTGCGACAAAACGGACGCAGACAGAATACGTGCTCAGTGGGCTATCGACAAACTATCGTGGCCGCCGGGCTGGTAATGGCAGGCGCAGTTCCACCGGTGGTGGCTTTTCGCCGGAGTCTGCCGAAGACGCACGTAAACTACAAACCAGCTGCTCGAACACATGCTTGAGCTGAGACTGCAGCACGCCTGTGTTTTCTCATGACAGGTGACGAGGAACCTAAAAACGGCTGCGGATCATTTCGCGCGACGGTAGAGGGTTGCCAGCCTGGCTGGCGAGACGCCCAGACGATAGGCAATGAGGATGATCTGATTGATCAGGGTCGCTTTGAAAACTCCGATTCGCTGCCAGCGGCGGGCAGAGACCGTGGACGATGAACTGGCGATCATGAGACGACCGCGGCTTCGCAGCCGTTGTACGAACTCGAAGTCCTCCATGAGCGGCCAGTTCCGGAATCCGCCCATGGCAAAGAAGTCCTCGGACCTGACGAAGAGAGCCTGATCACCGTACGGTAACCGCAGCCAGCGAGATCGGAGATTGGCCCCAAATTCGACAAGCCGAAATGCCCAGTGAGGATCGTCAATCCGAAGTCGGAATGCTCCAGCTCGATATCCGGATTCGACAGACTTCAAGATTGTCTGAGCGAAATCCGATGGAAGTTTTGAATCAGCGTGCAGAAAAAGCAACACTTCCCCGCGTGCCATGGCCGCCCCGGCGTTCATTTGTCTTCCTCGTCCGCTGCGACAGCGAATGACTTTTACACCCGCCCGTTCAGCAATCTGACAGGTGGTATCCGAACTTCCCCCGTCTACCACAATGACTTCCGTCTGAGATTTATCCGAAAGACTTTCGAGCAGCATTGCCAACCCGGCCTCTTCGTTGAATGCCGGAATGATGATTGACAGCATTCCTTTTTGGGGTTGTGGAAAGTCGGTTTCAAACGATTCAGGAAATTGACGACAGATGACCAGATCTTCCGGAAAATCCACGTCCGAAAGAGGTGGCAGCAACTCTTTCGACTTTGACATCCGCTTAACTCTCTGAAGTGTCTCCTGAAGCACCGATTCACAGCCCCAGTGCATATTGTCGAACAATTCCGGAAGATGTTCGCGCATGCCAAGCAGATAATATCCGCCATCAAGGGCCGGGCCAATTGCGATTTCCGATTCAGAGAGCGACGAAAACGCCTGCTGCAGATGATGCACTCGCAACTGTGGACAATCAGTGCCGATGAGAACAATTTGTCGACAGCCGTCTGAGAATGCCTCGCCTGCTGCCAGACTCATACGGTCTCCGAGTGATTCCCCTCGCTGAACGGTGTATCGGAGGTCGCTACCAAACAATCGCCGCATGTCATCTGCGTTGCCTCCGGCAAAGCGCACGTCAATCTCCCCGCCGGATTCTGCGGCAAACTGCCGCACAATGCTCAGAGTGTGTCGGACCAGACTGGCATGCAGTCGTGCGGCACCATCGGGCCCGAGAGCAGGAATCAGGCGAGTCTTGGCTTTTCCCGCCTCCGGACAACGCGCCATGACGATAACACGCCGCTCGACGGTCAGTTTTGAAGAAGGTGATTCCGCCATCAGAATATGTCAATTCCCGGTCATTCCCGACACTTTGAGTGCCCGACCGCAATTCGTCCAGTGAATTCCTAAACGTCATGCAACGGTCGGCTTTTATGCAAGATCCTGCGAGCTTCGGCCTGGGTGGAATACGGACTCTCTACCATAAAATACGCTAACTGGATGGACGGCCAGTTCGCGTCATGAGCAGCCGCACTATCAGCGGAAAAATTCCGAGCAGTGCGAAGGCGAAGAACAATTGCAGAAGTTGCGTTGCCGTAAAGACGGCACCGACGCCTTGGTCCGCCAGAGTCTGCAGTTTCGGCACACTGGAGCCTGCGTAGACATACACGGCGGTTCCCGCAAGCATTCCCAGCTGGCTGACCCACCAGAAAGTACGGACGGGCAGCGTCGTCAGGCCCATCACCGCATTAATCACAAAAAACGGGACCGCAGGAATCAGCCGAAGCGTGAAAAGATAAAAAGCGCCCTGGCGTTCCAGCGATTTATTGAAGGAATCAAGGCGATCGCCAAAGCGTTGCACAATCGCCTCTCGAAACAGATAGCGACTCAGCAGAAAAGCCGCGGTGGCGCCAGCAGTGGAAGAAAAACTGACAACGACGAAACCAGCCCAGAACCCGAACATCCAACCGATCAGAAGAGTCATCGCCGCCGCTCCGGGCAACGAAAGTCCCGTCACAACCACGTAGGCCGCACACATGATCAGATAAACCAACACGGGATGGTCAGTCTGAAACTGTCGAAATGTGTCTTCATGAACCGCCAGTTTTGTCAGAGTAAGCTGGTCTCGCTGACTCCACAGGCTCATTGCCGCCGCCGCGATGACCAGCACGAGCACGACACGTCTCAGTGCACCGGCCTTCGTTGCGGGCACGACGGACGAACCTGCCTTCGTATCGTTCATCATGACGTCAGGCATGCTAGACTCCCCCTGTGGATTTGGGCGCCTTCATTTTGCCTCAGAGCGCAAGCCACGTGCGACAAAAGTCGATGCAGCCATTCATGTTGGCGTGCCGCGACCAGAAAATGTGACCATCTTCAATCGCCATTCATCATCAGTGCGATTGATAGCTGATTTTGTCGGACGTGTCAGTACAAGCTGCCTGGTAAGGCGAGCGGCAGAAAGAAATTACTGTAGTGGACGAGGCCACGAG
>JAGQQS010000221.1 GCA_020426105.1 Planctomycetaceae bacterium | reverse complement strand
TTAACCCTGAGCCGCAGGCGACGGTGGCCAGCCACGCCGTCGCCTGCGGCTCAGGGTTAGACGATTAGAAACGACAATTTCCGGGCTTCGGGCAGTTGTCAATGTCCAGTGGCAGGAATTGAGACGCCAATTTTTGAGACAACTGCAGCCGCCGACGCTGAACAGCGTACAATCTGAGTGCAACTTTCGGCCAGTAACGCCACAGTGCAGATTTCGCCTGTCAGGAAATGTTCCCATGACATCACCAGATTCGTACGACCATTCTCCGGGTCAATTGTCTGACGGCGACTCACGGCGGCACCGTGGCGGTGTGATTCATACTTATCAACAATATGATCCAAAGTCATTCCCGTTCCCATCGTCGCCGCCTCCCGATTTGGTGTCGCCTGCATTCGAACACATGTTGATGTACGGTTCTTCGCGGGAGTTCACAGAAGAGGAACTTGCGAACGCGATTCGACTGGACCCCGGGCAGTTCGCAGGACTTGGACCAAGTCTCGACGCACTCCTGAAGATGTTGCAGGAACGTAAACAAAAAATTCTGGGCACATACGAAGCGAAGACTGTTCAGAAGAAGGCAGCGCGGCAGTTTTCTGATGCCGCGAAGCAGGCCCGACCGCCCGCCGGATTGGCCAAGTCATTCTGGCAGGCTGTGAAGGAGGAACAAATCTATTCCCTTGAAAACCTCTGGTATCGCGCCGAACGAAAGGATCCTGATTTTGCCGGACGTTTGGTGGGCCTGATGGAGGCTCTGGGCGACAAGTACCAGGTCGAACATTTGGCGTCAAAATATGATTTCACCGGACATGAATCCATGACGGTGCCTAAGGCGATCGAGATTCTGGAAGAACTCAAAAAGATTGACGAGCTGCTGAAGCAACTGGAAGATGCTAAACAGAACGCGCAGCTGGCCATCATCGATCTGGAGGAACTGAGCGAATTCGCGGATCAGGAATCCATCGCCAATTTGAATAAGTTTCAGGAACAGATTCAGCAGTACCTCAAAGATATTATGGAAGGCCAGGGGCTGGACAGTCAGCAAGGGAAGATTCAACTTTCGCCGAAGGCGTACAAGTTATTTCAGGGACGTTTGCTCCAGACAATCTTCAGTAATCTTCAGGCATCACGTTCCGGTCGCCATCAGGGGCCGATTGATGGCGAAGGTGTGGTGGAGATGCAGCGCACAAAGCCGTATGAGTTCGGCGATTCTGTCGCTCAAATGGACATCCCCTCGACATTAATCAATGCCATGCTGCGGCAAGGGGATACGCGACCGCTGCAGTTGCAGCAGCGCGATATCGAAATCCATCGATCGCGTAATAATCCGAAGTGCGGCACCGTCGTGCTGATGGACATGAGCGGTTCGATGCGGTACGACGGCCAGTACATTAATGTCAAGCGCATGGCATTGGCGTTGAACGGACTGATCACTTCAGAGTATCCAGGTGACTTTCTGCGGTTTGTGGAATTGCACACATTTGCCAAAGTCGTTCCGACGGGTGATCTGATCACACTGATGCCCAAGATTCCGACAATCACAAATCCCGTCGTGCGACTGAGGGTTGATATGAGTCGTGAGGATGTGAGCGAAATGCACATTCCTCCCCATTTCACGAACATCCAGCACGGACTTCGGTTGGCGCGGCAGTTTCTCTCAGTGCAGGACACGCCCAATCGTCAGGTGATCCTGATCACCGACGGTTTGCCGACAGCGCATTTTGACGAGAGCCTGTTATACATGCTTTACCCGCCTGATCCTCTGTCGGAAGAAGCGACCACTCGAGAGGGCTTGTTGTGCAAACGTGATGGGATCACGATCAACATCTTTCTCCTGCCAAGCTGGTCACAGACTCACGAAGACGTTCAGTTTGCACATCGCCTGGCTGAGAACACCGGCGGTCGTGTGTTCTTCACCGCCGGTCGCGATCTGGATCGTTTTGTGGTCTGGGACTACGTGAACCATCGTCGTGAAATCATCGGATGATCGGCGGAATTCCTGTTAAGTTTTGCCGCGAACTGTGGCGACGGCATCGATCACCGCAGCGACCTGTTCAGTCTCGTCAGCATGACGTACGCGATGGCGACCGGACATCCGCCGTTTCGAGCGGAAACGTCGTACGGCATTCTGCGCCGCATCACCGATCATGCGCATCGCCCAATTCAGGATGTGCGTCTTGAGGTGCCGCCTTGGTTGTGTCAGATCATTGACCGATTGCTGAGCAAAAACGCCAGTGATCGATTTTCATCGGCCGATGAAGTAGCAATGCTGTTGGAAGAATGTCTGGCTCATGTGCAGCAGCCGAGCGTTGTGCAACTGCCAGATTCTTTGCGAACAAAATTTAAAGACGCGCGGCGTTTCAAAAAGGTCGGGCTACCGGGCTTCGTTGTTTTTGTCGCCACATTTGCCATCACACTGTCACTGTGGAATCTGTTCACAACAATCGAAACACCACATGAGACGACTCGAACCAAAGTGAAAGTACAAATTGCAGCAGAAGCCATCTCTTCCGACGGTTTGCAAATATCCGACCGGGAGCTGGATTGGCATCAGGACGATCAACTTGATCAGATAGAATCATCGCTTAGTGACCTTAATCGGGAACTGGAGCAATGAAACAACAGCAAGTCAGTCCCGAACATTGCATGCATCGGCTCTCCATCCGACCCTGCGTCGGTGGAAGCGTGACTGACAAGCTACGGCAGACAGGCAATGTGATGCGCTCCCTCCACCGACCCAGTGTCGGTGGTTGGGCGACTTTTGGCTATTCGTCGCGGCCACACCGACGCAGGGTCGGTGCAGGCCAGGGGACTGAGTTCGATCTTGTTGCTGTAGCTCATCTGTCGGTGGTCCACCGACGCGGGGTCGGTGGAGCCTTGACACCTATGCATTGAGCTTGAAGCCACGTCATTCGATATGGTGGCGACTTTTGCCATGCATCAAAAATCTACAGATTCCGTCGAATCGTATTCATATCGTACGGTCCAATCGTTCCTGCGTAATAACTGGGCATCCACAGGTTCAACATTCCATGCTCGAATGCAATGTTATTCATGTAAGACAGCGCCACTTCGGCAGGCGAAACTTCATAACGGATTTTTAAGGTGAAATGGACGTGGTCCGGCAGCAGCGACAGGCGCGAAATCCGATGTTGTTTCTTTGCAGCGGCCGTCAGAATAGCATCGCGGGTCTTCTCAAGGAACGCAGGTTCTGCGGTGCGCCATCGCGACCCGTGGACAAGAACAATATGCAGAGCCAGAACGTACTGCCCATGGCTACTGTTCAGCGGTTCCGTGAGTTCAACGTCGTTGAATGTCAACGAGAATCTCTGCAGCAGTTGTTGGCTGCGATGACTTGCCAGAGGATGATGTTCAAGTTGCTGAGCGACGTAGTTTTCAACCACTTTTACACTCGCTTCACCGACGGATGTCAGACGAAAGTTGCGTCGAAAGCCGACGGCTGCAAGCGGCCTAAGCACTGTCTGCAATCTTCCTTTGATCGATTTGACAATTGCAGGCGGGGCAACCGTTGGCTGGGTGCTCAGGAGAAACTGAACCGTCCCATTTGGGAGCAAGTGTTGCTCCAGAATTCGGATGTGATCGCGCTCGGTGGCGGCTTTCAGTTCATTAAGCCATTGGTCGGACGGCGGCAAAGGCAACGACGGAAACAAAGCCAGCGACCATCGCAACTCGTACGCTGCGGCGCAGTTGTCGGGCGTGTAAAATGGCTCAGGAATCATCACGACCTGACATTATCATAACGATTGCGATTGGGCCATTTTCAATACCAGCCCGCAGAGTTTTTACGGCTCCACCGACCCTGTGTCGGTGGAC
>JAGQQS010000220.1 GCA_020426105.1 Planctomycetaceae bacterium | reverse complement strand
AGGCGGCCTGGATGCACGTTTGGTTCGGCTGATGCAACGAGGTGGAGATTCCGGGCCCGCCATTGTTGCGGGTGACCATGCTGGCAGCCTGCTGTATGAGCGAGTCGCTTCAGGCGATATGCCGCCCGGCAAGAAAAAGTTGTCTGCTGACGAAATCAAGACGCTGGTAATCTGGATAGATGCCGGCGCGAAAACGGCTCGACCAGAACCTGAAGAAGTGACTCCTGAATCTTTGTTTCTGGAAGAAGATCGCAGCCACTGGTCGTTTCAACCGATACAACGTCCCAGTGTTCCGGAAGTCGTAGCCCAGGAACAGGTGCGATCGCCCATCGATGCTTTTCTGCTGCAAAAACTGGAAGCGACGGGAGTTGGTTTTAGTCCGGATGCGGATAAAGAGACGCTGATTCGCCGAGCTTACTTTGATCTGATAGGACTGCCTCCATCACCCGACACTATCGATCAGTTTCTGGCGGCCGAATCCGAAGACGCCTGGACAAGGGTAATTGATGATCTGCTGGCGTCGCCCCAATACGGCGAACGCTGGGCTCGGCATTGGCTGGATGTTGCAGGCTACGCGGACAGTGATGGGTATACCGTCAGTGATACGGAACGCAAGTGGGCCTGGAAGTATCGCGATTACGTGATCCGTTCTTTGACTGCTGATAAACCGTGGAATCAGTTTTTGGTGGAACAGCTGGCAGGGGACGAGCTGCTGACGCCACCTTACCGTGATCTCAATCCCGAGCAGGCTGACCAGTTGATCGCGACGGGATTTTTGCGAATGAGTCCGGATGGAACGGCCGATGGCAGCGTGGATCAGCATGTGGCTCGTAACGATGTTGTGGCGGAAGCCATCAAGGTTGCATCGACTTCCCTGCTCGGACTCACAGTCGGTTGTGCTCAGTGCCATGATCATCGATATGATCCGATCAGTCAGGCCGATTACTATCGGCTTCGCGCGATTTTCGAACCGGCCTACGATGTCCAAAACTGGCGTGTGCCCAATGGGCGTCTGGTTTCGCTCTGGTCAGCGGAGACGCGAAAGGCCGCGGAGGCCGTCGATGCGGAACTGGCTGAAGTCGCGAAAAACCGCAATGCTGAGCTGGATAGTATCGTCAACGATACATTCGAACGTGAACTTCAGAAGCTGCCGGGTGCCCAGCAGCCGCTCGCCCGTGCTGCGCGGGAGACTGCAGCAGACAAGCGAACTCCCGAACAGCAATTGCTGATTAAAGAGTATCCTTTTCTCAACGTGGATCGTGGATCGGTCTATCTGTATCTGCCCGATCGCCTGAACGGATTTAATAAGAAATGGGATGCACTTACCGAAGAGACCAGAAAGAAACGCCCCGTAGATGATCTTGTCATGTGCCTGACGGAGGTCGCGGGAAAAGTTCCCGTCACAAAATTGTTCGCGCGCGGCGATCATCAACAGCCGCGGCAGGAAATCGCCCCCGGGGAACTGGCTGTGCTGAGTTCAGAAGGTGCTGCGATTCCGGCCGACGCTCCGGAAATTCCGACGACGGGACGGCGTCTGCATTACGCTCGGCACCTGACCAATGGTCAGCATCCCCTGGTGGCGCGTGTCCTCGTCAATCGCTTTTGGCTGCACCATTTCGGCAAAGGACTTGTGACAACTCCGGCGGACTTTGGCATCAAGGGAGACCACCCATCGCATCCGGAATTGCTGGACTGGCTGGCTCGCGACTTTATGGACGAAGGCTGGACACTCAAACGCCTGCACCGGATGATCGTGACATCGACAGCGTATCGACAGTCTTCAGCACATCGGCCGGAACTTGATGCGGTGGATGGAGACAATCGCCTGCTGGGACGTATGAATGTCCGACGTCTGGAAGCGGAAACAATCCGTGATGCAGCACTGGCCGTCAGCGGAAAACTCATCAGTCAACCGTTTGGTCCACCAGTGCCTGTGAGTCCGGATGATGTTGGCCAGATTGTTTTGGCAGTCGATACGCGAGACTCCGCCGGTCGTCCTACCGGCAAAGTGGAACCACTTGGCGACAGCGAATTTCGACGGAGCATCTATGTGCAGGTACGACGCTCCATGCCGCTAGGCGTCCTGGAACCATTTGACCTGCCGCAGATGACACCGAATTGTGAAAAACGCGCGGTGTCAACAGCTGCGCCTCAGTCGCTGCTGATGATGAATAATGCGTTCGTTATCCAGCAGGCGGAACTCCTGGCAAATCGTGTTCGCGAAAATGCGGGTACGGATCCAGCGGCGCAGGTCACGCTGGCGTGGCGCACGGTTTTCGGGCACAGACCGACAGAAAGCGACGTGCAGTCGGGTGTCGAATTTCTGTCGCTGCCCGACGAAACTCCGGAGATTCAGGCCACTGCTTTGAATCAATTTTGTCAGGCTCTTCTCTGTTCGAACAGGTTCCTGTATGTGGACTAACACAAGACGTCACTGGATGGCTCAACAGGCTTTGGGGTTGAGCGGAATTGCCAGCGCATGGTTGCACCAGCAGGAATTGAATGCGTCACCACCTAAGCCACAGCTCATTCCTGCGACTTATGACCTGACGCCCAAATCTCCCGCGGCACCTGCTCAGGCAACGGCGATGATTTCGATGTTCATGCAGGGCGGGCCCAGCCACATCGATTTGTTCGACCCCAAACCTGAACTCAACAAACGACACCTCCAGGCATTTACCGGCGATATTAAGTATGACAACGCTGGTGAAGCCAGCAGTAAACTGTTTGGTTGCCCCTGGCGATTCCGGAAATATGGCGACTGCGGCATGGATCTCAGTGAACTGGTGCCGCATCTTGGATCGGTGGCAGACGATATCTGTCTTATTCGGTCCATGCGTACAGGCGTCAACAATCATGGCGAATCGATCAATGCTTTAAATACTGGTCGACAACTCCCCGGACGTCCCGCGCTGGGTGCCTGGATGTCTTATGGATTAGGCAGTGTTCGATCAAGTTTACCGGCGTTTATGGTTCTGACCGATCCATCAGGACTGCCTGTCCTGGGTGTCGAAAACTGGCAGAATGGCTGGCTGCCATCTGTCTACCAGGGCACCGTGGTGCGATCTCAGGAGCCGCGAATTCTGAACCTGGATCCGCCGCCCGGACTGAAGGGGGCCAACCAGGCAAGGATGCTGACATACCTGCGGCATATTAATGAAGCTCATCTGCGCGAACATCCTGGCGAGCACGATTTGTCCGCCCGCATGCAGAGTTACGAACTGGCTGCGGGAATGCAGGTGGCGGCGAATGAGGCGATGGATATTTCCGGAGAGTCTGAGTCGACTCAGAAGATGTATGGCATTGACAACAAGGTGACTCAGGACTACGGCACACGATGCCTGATCGCCCGCCGACTCGTCGAGCGGGGCGTGCGGTTTGTACAGTTACATACGGGAAATCAGACGTGGGATCATCATGGCGGCATCACAACAGCGCTGCCAAAGGTCTGCCAGCGAACAGATCAGCCGGCAGCGGCGCTCATCAAAGACCTGAAACAACGCGGGTTACTGGATTCAACGCTCGTCCACTGGGGCGGTGAAATGGGAAGGCTGCCAGTGATTCAGAATGAAAAAAATATCGGCCGCGATCACAACACCTATGGATTCAGCATGTGGCTGGCGGGTGGCGGAATCAAGGGCGGCTGCACCCATGGCGCAACCGACGAACTCGGTCACAAAGCCGTTTCGGAGATTGTCAATCACTTCGATTACCATGCCACACTGATGTATTTATTCGGACTCAGCGTCGAGCAGCTTTCGATTGTTCGTCCCACCGGGATCAACAGTCTGCTCGATGGCCAACCGGGCGAAATCGTGGCAAAGATTCTGAAACGTCCGCCAGAAGTAGCGGCAGGATAGACACATCACAATCCGGCGCGAGCCAGTCAGGGGCTGCCGCGTTTTACAACCTCGGCAATTAAACGCTTTGCGTCTTCAACTGTGAATTCCCGCACAAGCAGATCTTTCTGTCGACTGGTCGTTCCTCGCAACAGCTCAACACGGGATGGGGCCAGGTGAAGAGCCGCTGCGATCAGCCGCAGCACCGCTTCATTGGCCTTACCTTTGTCAGGTGGTTCCGTGACGGCCAGCTTAATGCGGTCGCCGTGCATGCCAAGGATCTGTTCGCGCCGCGACTTTGGCTGCACGTGCACCCGGATTACAGCCCCATTCGCTGTCTGCAGAATGGCACTGCTCAGATCCGGTATTGATGCGTCACACATGTCGCCGGATTCTGACACGTTATCCGGCGTTCCGCAGGCGTCCGACGATGCGTTCAAAATCATCACTGTTCGTAAAGTGAATCACGATTTGACCGGCATTGTTCTTCTTCTGACGAATGTCAATCTTCGCTCCAAAATGACCTCGCAAAAAATCCTGCAGACCCAGGATGTGATTGGACGGGTTCGGCGACGAATCGCCTTCTGCTGATTCCGTGGAGGTTGTTTCTGCCATGTTTGGAAGCGGCAAGGTGCCCGCACGCAGCAGTTCACGGACGATGTCCTCCACGCGGCGTACGGACAGTTGTTCCTGTTCGATTTGCTGCGCCAGCTCATTCTGCTGTGCTTCGGACAGTGGCAGCAAAGCTTTCGCGTGGCCGCCCGTGATTTTATTGGACCGCACCAGTTGCTGGATGGAATCCGGAAGTTCCAGGAGCCGCATCATATTGCTGACAGTCGCACGGTTCATGCTCAACTGTCGCCCGAGCTCTTCAATCGTCCCGCCAAATCGTTCCAGGTAGTCTTTAAAGGCCGCGGCCTTTTCCAGCACATTCAGGTCTTCGCGTTTGATGTTTTCTTCAAGCGCCGCTTCACAGGCCTGACGATCTTCAAACTGAATCACGCGGCACGGAACCGTTTCCATCCCAACCTGTTGCGCGGCACGCCAGCGACGTTCGCCTGCGATCAGTTGATAGCCCGCTTCCCCGTCGGGGCGCGCACGTACCAGCAGCGGCTGCAGAATACCATGCTTGCGGATACTTTCGGCGAGTTCGTCAATCGCCCCTGGTTCAAATTCTCGACGTGGCTGAAACGGATTGCGCTCGATCAGTTCCATCGCAATCTCATCCGACGCAGGCGCCGGTGGTGCCGACAAGGCGTGCATCGGAATTGTTGACGGACTGTGGCCGGAATGTTCTTCCGAGCCACTCCCCAGAAGTGCATTGAGCCCACGCCCCAATCGTCGCTTGAAGTTGCCCTGACCTGCCTGATCATGATCGATTGCATGCGCTTCCATGTGACCGCCCCTCATTCGAAACCAATTGAGAACCTATCAGCCGATCTTCTGCACGGACCCTGATTCCTGCGCAGGTACTCTGCTGAATCATCGCCTGTTCCGATAATCGGCATCGTTGATAGAGTCGGTACAGTCGGGAATTCGGATTTCTGTCTCTTAGGAGCCTTCGGCTGTTTTTGCCGAATGCATACCCTGACACAACACGTGCTCTTCATGAGGTTTGGCCTGCACCTGCAGAAACTGCCAACCACGTTTATATTTTATGCGCGTTCACTGAAGATGCTGTTTCTTTGTAGCCAGCGATTCTGATTAGCACGGCGCTGCGTTATACTGCGCGTGGCAACGATCATGGATTCGCAGACTGAGAACTTGACTATGCCAATGCACGACTGGACACGCGTTTCTGCGGGAACGTACCACGCTTTCCATAATGCCTGGATCGAACCTTTGTGCGTGGGAACGGCTTTGAGTTCGATGCCGTTGTTTCTGACAACGACGCACTACATCCCCCTTCCCCTGGAAGAAACCTACACTCAGTCATGGGTCGGCGTCCCCGAACGGTGGAAGCGTGTGATCGTGCCAGATGTGTAACAGATAGACTTTGATCGCTGAATATCCGCCGCAAAATCTCGCCGCAGGACGAAATGCTGAAAGTGAGTCGCTCGATATGAACATGTTGAAAATTCTTACCTCGGCTCGCTACAGAAGACCGCGCATTGCGCACTTTGCTCTGCTCGCGTTCGTCTGCTTCTTTGCCGCATCGGCCTGCTCGCAGGATTTGCCGGACATCAATCCTCTGCCATTCGGGCCTGCTTTTCCGAAACTGGATTCTGATGCTGTCGGCGAGTGGTGGAAACCGGGATTGGCAGAAAGTGGAAAAAACAAAGGCCGGCCTCAGAATTCCAGATTGCTCGTTCCGCGCGATCAGGTCATGGCGTTCGCACTCTACACGCATGACCATGGTGTACTGAAACTGTCCGCGCAGCTTTATCCGCTGAAACCTGACGAACCGCGTCGTGTGATTCTGGAATTACAGAACGGTGATGCATGGGAAAAGGCAGCTGAATCGCCAGTCGTCTATCCCGGCTGGAGCGCCCATTTCCGAATCGATGACTGGGACAATACGAAAACGGTCGGCTATCGAGTTCGACTGGGTGACCAATCGTCTTTTGACGGGATCATTCGTCGCGATCCGGTTGATAAACCACAAATTGTTGTGGCGGCACTTTCCTGCAATTCCAGCCGCACGCCGGGTCCCCGGGCCACCATCGTGGACAATATCAGGAAACTGGACCCCGACCTGCTGTTCTTTGCGGGCGATCAGTCTTACCACCATACACAACATACGTTCGGCTGGCTTGAATGGGGAATTCAGTTTCGGGATGTGTTGAAGGATCGTCCCGTCGTTGCAATTCCGGATGACCATGATGTCGGCCACCCGAATCTGTGGGGCGCGAGCGGAAAGAAATCGAACGAACCGAATGGACCTGACGGTGGTTACTATTTTCCGGCTGAGTACGTAAAAATGGTTGAGCGATGTCAGACGTGGCATCTGCCGGATCCCGTTGATCCCGCACCAGTCCAACAGGGCATCGGCGTTTATTTCACTCGGCTGCGGATCGGCGGAATTGACTTTGCCGTTCTGGAAGACCGTAAATTCAAGACCGGTCCGAAAGGCGCGATTCCGCAGTTGGGTCCGCGTCCCGATCATATCACCGATCCCAGCTACGATCGCGCTGCAATCGATTTGCCCAGTCTCGTATTGCTCGGCGATCGTCAACTCGCGTTTTTAAATCGCTGGACCCAGGACTGGACCGGCGCAGAAATGAAATGTGTGCTCTCACAGACAGCATTTTGCGGTGCTGTCCACCTGCATGGAAAACCAGACAACCGTTTGCTGGCAGATCTCGACTGTAATGGCTGGCCACAATCCGGTCGCCGCGCCGCTCTGCGAGAGATTCGCCGCGCATGGGCACCACATCTTTGCGGCGATCAGCATCTGGCCGTTGTCGTCAAGCACGGGATCGACGCATGGGGCGATGGGCCTTTCGGCTTTACCGTTCCGGCAATCGTCAACACGATCTATGGTCGCTGGTGGCATCCGGATGATGAAAAAGCGGGGCCAAATCCTCGTCCTGACAGCCCACTGCCATGGACTGGAGACTACGAAGACGGATTGGGCAATTTCATTTCGATGCTGGCGTACGCAAACCCGGATGATCCATCGGATGAACAACGACGTTCCGATGGCTTCGGTGTGGCACGCTTCGACAAGCCAAAACATACGATCACGTTCGAATGCTGGCCGAGGTTTGCCAACGTGGGTGATGGAGATCAGGCTCAATTTCCTGGCTGGCCGATTACGGTCGCGATGCGGGACAATGATGGCCGCCAACCCGTCGGATGGTTGCCGGAAGTCCGGATCGCCGGCGCCCCAAATGCCGTTGTGCAGGTCATCGAAGAATCAACGGGCGACATCCTTTATACCGTCCGTTCCGAAAGCGGCACGTTTCAGGCACCCGTCTATTCTGAGGGTAGCTACACACTTAAAATCGGCACCAGCTTCCCGGACGCTCAGACGTTCACTTCTCTGAAACCAGCAAAGCAGGATGCGCAGGAACCGATCCGAATCGATCTTGGCACGCGAAAGTAGCC
>JAGQQS010000219.1 GCA_020426105.1 Planctomycetaceae bacterium | reverse complement strand
CGACAATGCGCCTGACACAGGTAGTGCATCCGTGCAGGACGATCAGCCATGGACGCTGCGAGACGTACTCAGGAAAATGGACGAACGGAATAAAACGGTCCCTGTCCCCGTGGGTGCTCATTCGTTTGCGCAGCGGACATCCGATGAATTCAATGATGAAGAACTTGATGGCTACCGCCCCAAAAAGCGGCGCAATCAGGTCTCCAGTGATGACGGTTCATCGGCTACTCCGGATCGAATCGCGGCACATGTCACGGACACACTGAATTCGCCCCGCCGCGAACTCGGTCCGCTGCCCCCTTTGCCGCCGGTTGAGACACCGGCAGTGCGCATGACGGCGCCACCTGCAACGACAACTGACGTCACCGGACTCCCGCAGGGCGAGGCAGCGGCAGGTTCCGATGCGCCGGATTTCGATTTCCAGCCGCCGGAATCATTCGATGAATATGTGGTGAAGTACGGTGACACATTGTCAGGAATCGCGCAACGCACGCTTGGTTCGCCCAAAAAATACATCGAGATTTACAATGCCAATCGCGATCGGATGGCGAGTCCAGATCGGCTGGATGTCGGCAAGCCCCTGCGAATTCCCCGCGTCGCTGAGAGCGGTCGGTTACGACTTTAAGCGGTGGTCCGGGATCCGCGGAGCACTACAGGCTGCCCCGGAGCTTCATGTAAAGTTGCTGCACGTCGCGAATGCAGCACTGACCATCAACGGCCAGCAGTTGGCACCGCGCATCGGGGGACTTTGATTTCGTGAGTAACTCGCGAATTCGGAGCGGCGTATCAGCACGGGACTCCGCATCGACATCTTCCCATGTGAAGCCAAAGCAGGCGCAGATCGGTGCGTTCATGTCGTATGGATAGACAGACGTACGAAGCTCCTTCACAAACACGATCTGCTCAAACATGTTGAAGTACGCGACTTCGCATTCGGCATGACTGCAGTACCATGCGGAATCCGGCATACGGGAACGAACAGATTCGATAATATGCGTATCCAGCGGGCCGGTTCCGACGGCAATTCCCAAAGTTCCGCAACGAGGACACAGGACGCGTCCGTCCGCGTCAGGTTCCCGGACAAAAGCCTTGTTCATGCGTGCTGTTCCCGATGCACCTGCCCCGCAACATGCTGGATGACGTTGTCCGCCGCAGCCCAGCCACTGGCGATGCTGTCCGGAATACCGACACCGGTATACGAACTGCCGGCAAGCTGCAGTCCAGGTGTTTCTTTCAGAAGCGTGGTAATTCGGGCAACGCGTTCCAGGTGGCCCACGTTGTATTGCGGCATGGCGTGATTGTAGCGGATAACTTCGCTGAACATCGGCTCCGCGTTCATCCCGAAGATCGACCGCAGCTCCTCGTTGACAATGCCGACAATCGTATCGTCATCCTGTTTCAGCAATTCAGGCTGCATGGCCCCGCCCACAAAAGTCCGCAGCAGGATTTGTCCCTCCGGTGCTCGATCGCGAAACTTGCGACTGGAGAAACTGACCGCCAAAATTCGGCGTCCTTCGATGGCTGGTATCACGAGGCCAAATGCATCCATGGGATGTGCGAAATCAGATAACTGATGACCACTCACAACAATCGCGCTCGACGCATATTCAATGCGCCCTAATGCAGCCTGCAGTTCCTGGCTGATAGCGGCCTCGAGAATCCTGGCAGCAGAGTGCGTTGGTAAAGTTACAATGACGGCATCGAACGACATGGCCGCCTGATTCTGCAGCTGAAGCATCCATTGAGAACCGGAGTCCGTCGTGCGGCTCATACCGGTAACCTTTACCCCCAACTGGAAATCGACACGTCCGGATCGTCGCAGATCCTGTTCAAGAGCAGCAACCATGTCGCTTAGACCACCGCCAGCTGTCGCAAACATGCCATAGCGGGCTCCACTTCCGGATGATTCCTCGGAACTGTCTTGTCCATTTGCGGCACGCTCGTGTTCCTGTTTCTGTTGCGCGAGTGTCGCGCGGATGACACTTCCGTGCGACTGCTCCATTTCCACGAATCGAGGCAGCGTGGCCTTCAGACTCAACTTCTCCGGGTCAGCGGTATAAATCCCGCCCACCAGCGGCTGCACAAGACGCTCAAGTGCCTGCTGCCCGAACCGACGGCGGACGAAACTCGCCAGGCTTTCGTCATCATCGTCAAATTGCTTCCTGCGTGCGACGAACACCTCGCAGAGAAGTCGAAGCCTCCCGGCTAACGAAAGGATTGGAGTCGTTAGAATGGCCCATGGTTTTGTGGGCGCCATGAGCATAAATCCATCCGGCACCGGGACCGGCTTACCGTTTCGCAGCACGAGGGAACGGCGAAATCGGGAGTCGGTCGGGATCAGCTGATCTCGAAAGCCGATCTCTGAACACAACTGGATTGCCCCCGGTTTGTTCGTGATAAAGGAATCCGGTCCGAGTTCCATCAGGAACCCATCCGCCGTTTCGGTGCGAATGATTCCCCCCAATCGTTGCGATGATTCAAACACCACAATGTGCGTGTTGTCAGACCGCGAGGCGAGCCTTTGGGCTGCCGCCAGACCGGTAATCCCGCCCCCAATCACCGCAACTCGACGCAGCATCGGGGCAGTTCTGCCGGAAACCTTTTCCGTCACTTTCGACTCCCCAGCTCATGGACATACTCAACCACTGCTTTTACGTGATCGGGATTCATATCCGGCATAACCCCATGGCCCAGATTGAATATATGACCAGCACGACCTGCGGCCAGTTTAAGCACATCGGCCACACGCTGCCTCAGTACCGGTAAGTCCGCATAAATGGAAACCGGATCCATATTGCCCTGAATGGCGACATCATGCCCCAGTGTGCGCCACGCATCGTCCAGTTGTGACCGCCAGTCGATTCCCATCACGTGGCCTCCTGCTTCACGCTGCAAGGGCAGCAATGCCGGGTTTCCATTGAGAAAGTTGATCACCGGAGCGTGATCTTTCACGGAATCAATGAGCCGCTTTGAATGCGGCAGCACGTACCGGCGATAATCGGATGGTGACAGACAACCGGCCCAGCTGTCGAATACCTGAACACACTGACAACCGGCCGCAATTTGCTCCTGAAGATACAAAATAACGGTGTCCACCAGTCGACTCATCAGCACGTTCCACGCACTTTCGTCGTTGTACATCAGGGACTTGGTCCGGACATAGTTTTTTGAACCGCCGCCCTCAATGCAATACGATGCCAGTGTGAACGGGGCACCGGCAAATCCGATCAGAGGTATGTCGCTGGGCAAAGCACGACGAATTAAGCGAATGGCCTGAAACACATAATCGACACTCTCCATGGATACCAAAGCTCGCAGTCGATCCACATCCCGACCTGTGTGCAATGGATTGTGAATGACGGGCCCTTCACCTTTCTGATACTCCAGATCAATCCCCATCGGCTCCAGAATTGGCAATAAATCGGCAAACAAAATCGCGGCATCCACCCCCAGGACCCGCTGTGCGGTAACCGTCACTTCGCAGGATAACTCGGGCGTCTTGCACAGCTCCATGAAAGTCACTTTGCTTCGTACCGCCATATACTCCGGCAGATAGCGACCCGCTTGTCGCATGATCCACAAAGGCGTTGTATCCACCGGCTCGCGGCGAACCGCTTTCAAAAAGCGGCTATTAAGAAGAGCGTCAGTGGTTGTCATGAAAGAAGTTCAGAAGGTGAAGAAACAGGAGTTGAATTCCAGTATGTGCCGCTGTTTTCTGGAGTCTGACGAATCTGCAGAGACTCTGCAACGATGCTGCAGCTTTGTTCGCCGCCGCCCCCATGAAGGAAAATATCGGTCCTCACCATTTATACAATCAGTTACCGGCGGAATCTGCCGATCTTAAATTCGGTGTCGAAACGGCGATTCAACAAGCCCTGAATTGCTGAACCGGCAAAACAGCTCCACGCGGACGATTTTCCAACGCTTTGTTGGGATTAAACGCGGATGCAGCCGTGCCGGGCAGGGCTGCAAAAACACCGCAAACATCCTAGTTTAACATTGTGTGAAATTCGAAACGAGTTCCCGAAGCATTTTCAAAACTGACAGTGCAGCGGCGAAGCACAGCCGCGATAAAGTCGATAAATCGAATGCCCTTCGCGGAAATCCTTTGCAAGACTACAGTAGCCACAAAAGGGCTGCTAAAATTCAAGGTTGATTTAATGGGGGCCGCCCCCATCATGACGGCAGTCGAAGCGAGAAACCACTGTTTTTGGCTTTGGCTCCGGAAGTGAGGCGGTCTGCCCTCACGGAATCAATTCAAAAATTTGTGAGTAAACAGGGACGTCTTAACCGTGTTTCAATAAACTCGGAGCGGCGGTGTCGATTCTGATAGAATCGGGATGACAGGCTTCATTCTCCCTGTTCGGTTTGGAAATCTGACTTCAACGGGTGCGTCATCATGCTGGGAAAACTTGTCATCTTTTGTGCGTCGATCAGCATTTGCACGTCGGCTGCATATAGTCAGGACTGGGCAGATCGACTTGTTGAACCGAAACGGCTGGATTTTGGCGTCATTGCAACAGGTTCTGAATCACTAAAACTATTGACGATCGAGAATACGACTGGCACTGTCGTCCACATCAGCGGAACTGCTCCGGGCTGTCAGTGCGTAATCCCGGGCGCCCCATCTCAGAACACATTACAACCGGGCGAAAAATGCACGATCGAGGTGAGAATGAACACCCGGTCGTTTAAACAGCAGCGCGATACGTACCTGACAATCTCGTTTGACGCACCGCAGTTTGCCACAGTGCGGGTCCCGGTCTCTGCGTATATCCGCACGGACGTCGTCTTCACTCCCGGAAAGATCGATTTTGGAACGCGGGAGGTTGGCATGGGCGGTGAAGTGACCTGCAAGATTGCCTATGCAGGTCGGGCCGACTGGAAAATTCTGGACATTAAATACAGCAACAAGAATCTAAACGCGGTATTGAAAGAAATCTCACGCAATCCAGGGCTGGGCACAGTCGATTTTGACCTGACCATGACCCTCGCCCCCGAAGCCCGTGCGGGCCGTATTCGCGAGATTGTGACGATCGTGACGGATGATGCCGCCAGTCCGCATGTCCCCTTGATGGTCGAAGCGATCGTCAAACCCGATATCAGGCTCGCCAATGACAGTATCGGGATGGGTGCACTGAAACCCGGAGAGGTCAAGTCGGTGCAGGTCGTCGTTCAGGGAACCAAGCCGTTTGTCGTGGAAGACGTCGACTGCCCTAAGTTGCAGGACTGCTTTAAAATCGGCCTGGATCCTCAGGAGAAAAAGCTGCAGATTGTAAAACTTGAGTTCACGGCGCCGGATTCCCCAGGGAAATTTGCAGAAGAGATGGTCGTGAAGATCAAGGGACGGGACGACACCTATCGCTTCACTGTCAGTGGCGAAATACGCTAAGCAAACGGCGCTGATCGAACGACGGCGAACTCGCCCGCGTCCCACCATCCTGCAAACGCGTTGCGCCGGCAAATGATGTTGCGCTCGCAAAACTGGCACGGTTTCAGATGCGCAGGCCCTGAGTTCGCCTGACGTGAATTCAGGGGGCGGAACTAAATTCCCAGCCCCCCGCTGTGCAGGGGCCCGCGGGGCTGCGGGTATTCTGATGCGCGACGCGATGGATCGTGCGAGCTTCGTTGCGAAGTCGCCGGGAAACCGTCAGACTGCGAATTCCTCCAGCGTTCCTTCACTCCATTCAATCCCGCCTTTGAAGAGGAAGTGGTTGTCGTGATTCGTGCATCGTATTTAAACCTGCGTGTTGTCGTTTGCATGGTTCTGTACCTGATTGCATTCCAGCCTGCCTGTTACAGGACAGGCCCCGGAGTGGCAGCCGCCGAGAGTGAAGGTTTTCCAAAAGTTTTTAATACGGACCCGCCCGATTCTCATCCGCCGACTCCGGAAGACATGGTGAAACTGATTGAGCTTCCATCTGGTTTCAATGTGACTCTGTTTGCGGGTGAGCCTGACGTGCAGCAGCCGATCTGCATGGATTTTGATGATCGCGGTCGATTGTGGGTCGCGGAATGCTACACGTACAGTGGCGGTCCTTATGAAACCCGGCTGCAGGATCGCGTTGTCATTCTGGAAGACACCGACGGCGACGGCAAACACGATTCACGAAAAGTGTTCTGGGACAAAGGCTTTATGCTCACCAGTCTCACGTGGGGTTTCGGGGGCTTGTGGATTTTGCACGATGGCACGCTGTCATTCATTCCGGACAGGAACGGCGATGATATTCCTGACAGCGAGCCCGTCGTCATGCTCGACGGCTGGAGCAAAGATTGTGGCCATAACTTTGTCAGTGGCCTGATCTGGGGGCCGGATGGCTGGCTCTACGGTCGTCATGGCATTGTGGATACGTCATTTCCGGGTGTTCCGGGGACTCCCCGCGAGGAGCGTGTATTCATGAACTGCGGAATCTGGAGATTCCATCCGACAAAGCATACCATCGAAGTCGTCTGCAACGGGACAACCAATCCATGGGGCCTCGACTACAACAACGATGGTCAGTGGTTCATGACCAACAACGTTCAGGGACATCTGTGGCACGTCATTCCCGGAGCCCGGTATCAGCGGATGTACGGACAGGATTTCAATCCGTTCAGCTTTGAACTTATGGATATGACGGCCGACCATTATCACTGGGACACAAAATCGAAGTGGCATGAAAGCCGTGATGGTGTTGCCAACGATCTTGGCGGCGGCCATTCACATGTGGGTGCATTGATTTATCAGGGCGACAATTTTCCAGCCGAATATCGTGGCCGGATATTTATGTGCAACACGCACGGCCGACGCATCAACGTCAATCGTCTCGAACGCAAAGGCAGCGGCTATGTCGGTCGTAGCGAGCCGGATTTCATGATTGTGAAGTCTCCCTGGTTCCGCGGCATCGATATCAAGATGGGACCGGAAGGGGCGATGTACGTTTCCGACTGGTCTGACAACGGTGAGTGCCATGACCACGACGGAATTCACCGCACAAGCGGAAGAATCTATCGCATTGCCTGGGGTACCCCGGAACTTTCAAAGAACCAGAGATCCGTGCTTCACAGCCGCAGTAAACTTGCTTTTTTGAACGGTGACTGGATGGAGAAGCATGACTGGTTCGGACGACATGCGCGACGTGTGCGGCAGGAGTTGCTGGCGGATGGTGACCTTTCAAAGCGTTCGATCGCAACGCAGATAAAGTGCGACACGGCAACACAACTATTGTTCACGGAAGGATTTGACGGAAACAGTGATGCTCAGATCGCCGAAGCACTGCAATCGATGAATCCTGATGTCGTGGCGCAGGCGGTTCTGCTGGCAACGGATGCTCACCGCGGCGCCACCCATTTAGCTACCCTCCGCAGGATGGCCTCCCGACCACAGCCCCCAAATGTGTTGTTGTCCTTTGCTTCGTGTTTGCAAAAAATTGAACAGACGGAGCGGACTGCGCTGGCTTTCGCCATGTTGGGGTGTTCGCAGAACGCACAATCCATTGCCGATGAGCACAATCTGACGCTGATGACGTGGTATGGTATCGAGCCCATTGTGTTTCACGAGGGCATGCTCAAATTGCTGGATGCGAATGCGAAGCTTCAGCAGTTTGCGGTGCGACGACTGGCGTATGAAATCGATAAAAACCCGCCCGTCGTGGAAGCGGCACTGGAGTTTATCGGCACCAAAGCTGCCAGTGGAAGTCCGGCGTCAGAAGCGGCAGCGGCAAGCTTGCTGGGGGCGTTCCAATCGGGACTTGCAGGCCGCGCACGAGTGAATCCCCCCCGGACATGGAGTGCGATCGAGAAGCAACTGCGATCTGCGAAGCACCCGGATCTCCTGCGGGCCGTTGACGGCCTGGCCGTCCTGTTTGGCGATGGTGCTGCCATCGCCGATCTGCGCGCCCTCGCGGCTGACGGCAATCGGGATGCCGTTGCGCGCGAACAAGCCATTGCCGCCTTGGCGCAGGCCAGAGACAGCGCTTCCGTGCCCATCCTCGTGAATCTGATCAACGACCGCGGTGTAGCTGATGCCGCGATCACAGCGCTGATGAGTTTTGATCATCCGGAGACGGCCAAAGAACTGCTCAGCCGCCTGAGTGGCCTGCGAGACGGCAACAGAAGTCTGGCGATTGATACCATGGCCAGTCGGGAGTCCTACGCACTGGACCTGATCGGGGCGATCGAAGACGGACGCGTTGATGCACGCGAGCTGACTGCCGGTCAGGTACGGCAGCTGCGAGCACTTGGCAATCCGCATGTCAACACGGTCCTCGAAGCGAGATGGGGGATTATGCAGGAAACTCCTGAAGCTCGCCTGGCGTCGATCGCAAAATGGAGACAGGAACTGACGCCCGAGAATCTGGCACATGCCGATCGCAGCAACGGTGCGGCGCTCTTCGCAAAATCCTGCGCGACATGCCACAAACTTTACGGCGAAGGCAAAACGATCGCTCCGGACCTCACCGGAGCCAATCGCAGTAATCTCGACTATCTGCTGATGAACATCGTTGACCCAAGTTCTGTAGTGCCAAAGCAATTCACAACATCCGTGATTGCTCTGAAAGACGGACGAGTCGTAACGGGCGTTGTGGTTTCAGAAACTGATCAGGCCCTGGTCGTTCAAACGGACAAGGAACAAGTCACACTGGCCCGTGCGGACGTTGAAGCGGTCAAAAACAGTGGGAAATCTCTGATGCCCGATGGGATGCTGGACACTTTAACCGCAGAACAGGTCCGGGATCTCATTGGATTTATAATGCCCCGTCGTGGAGAGTCGAGTTCCAGCGTTCCCTGAAAGCGGCGTCTAAAAGCCAGAAACAGAGGTTTGACGGGAACACATTCGCCAGCGTGGGCTGAGCAGAATTGAGACCGCGAATAAAGCGAGACAGAAGTTTGCTGATTCCGTGAGGGGAATTTCGCCGATATGTGAGGTTTACGCTCGATATTCTCGGTTCATCCTTGCCTTTTGATCATTTTGGCAACATGATTAACAAGAGAGGTCTCAGGCAACACTGAGAGGCAATTTTAACGCTCGAAACAGGCCGTTCCTGAAGTCGCGGAGGTCGTGAGACTTCGGAAGCGGGAGTTGAAGGCAGAATGTTCACGAATTCTGCGGTAAAGAATGCTTCTCAGATGTTTCGAGTGTGCTCGGTCCAGGTGTGTTTTTGGAACTTCATCGTGTCGGACTTTGTCAATCAGCATCGATCTGTTCAGCAGGCAATTTGTCTGCTGGTGTGTCTGTGCGCCTGGCGAGGACCTGTACCGGTACTGCACGATCATGCGGCATTGTCCGATTTGGCACTTCAGTCCCGTCACTCGCAGAAGTTTCACGATGGGCTGTGCGTTGAGGCCGTCATCGGACTGCATTGGCACCTGGCCTTTCCTGAAGACATAACTGGCGAGCAGTGTCCGGGCCGCGATGAATCACCTTCCGAACTGCCGCTCTTTGCGTGTGCCTCAGCGGTCGCGTGTTTGGAATTCGCGAATGCGTCCGCTGAATATTTGGGATGGCAGTCCGCAACATTGGGTTGCGAATTAGACTTCGCTGTCTGTGATTCCGGACCTCGTCCTGTCGGACAGAATTCTACCCGATTTAAGCGAGCCGATTCGCCGCGATCTGCCGTGACGGGTGTCTGTCAGGTTTAAACGCCATTCTCTGTGTCTCGCCGCTCTTAGGGCGATGTCTGCATTGCGTGTGCTCAGCTTTCATGCTTTGAGCCGCAGGTTTTCACAGAGGTGTTTTGAACATGAATTTCCGTGTATTGATCGGTGCGTTCGTTATTGCCGTGGCCGCCGCTGTCGCCGGTGGCTTCTGGTATTTTCGGACAACTGATGCCGTTGAAGAAGCCCAGTCGGAACCAGTGAACGCAGAAACATCCGAAGATAACATTCGGACATCTGTATCGCTGACCCCGGAAAAGCTCAGGATCGCCGATATTCTGCTGACAGAAGTCGTCAAAATGAAACTTCATCCGCAGAATAAGGTTCCCGGGCGACTGAGATACGACGATCGCAAACACATCGAAGTCCGCTCGGCAACCTCGGGAATTGTGACCGCTGTTCTGGTCAACCCCGGCGACGTTGTGAACAGCGGCGACGTGCTTATTGAACTCAGCAGCCCTGAGATTGGCAGTGCTCGTGCCGATGTTATGCAGCGGATTGCCGAATTAAAACTGGCCACTGAAAACCGTGGCTGGGAGCAGGAAATCTGCGACGGGCTGGCCAGCCTGACGGGCGCGATCCGGAAGCGTATGCCCGTTGAACAAATCAGGCAGGAATTCAAAAGCGTCACGCTGGGGAAGAATCGCGAACAACTGCTGTCGGCTTATTCGGACCTCGTGCTGGCTGAGTCACTCCTGAACGCCGTTAAAGAGAACGCCCAAAACGGCGTGGTGCCTGCGCGTGTTGTCCAGGAACGCACCAATGTGCGGGACAATGCAGAGGCAGGGCTGTTGACTGCCCTCGAAAGTTTGACATACGCATCGAGCGTCAGTCTGCGTCACGCCGACATCAACGTACAGGATGCCGAGCGAAGACTGATGATCAGCCGACAGGCAGTGCGGACGCTGTTAGGGCAGAGTGCGACCTGCGAAGCCGCCGGTGAATCTGATTCCGCCCGTGCAGATTCCGAAATGAACCCGGAATCCGAGTCACTGTCGCTGGTCAGGCTGCGTGCTCCGTTTGCAGGAACCATTGAGCGGCGGCACTATTCCCCGAGTGAACGCGTGGCTGCTGGTGACGGTTTGCTGACGCTTGCGGATACATCAACCTTGTGGGTCGCCGCCGATCTTCGCGAACGGGACTGGAATGCGCTGGTGCTGAAAACAGGTGACGAAATTGTCATTGAGCCATCGACGCCTGATGCGCAGCCCATCTCCGCTCGCGTGCATTTCGTCGGTCGTGAAGTGGACCCTGCGACAAACGCAGTTCCGCTCATCGCAGTCGTTGACAATACCGAAGGCCGATTACGCCCCGGAATGTTTGTGCGCGTCGCGGTGCCTGTTGCAGAAACACGGGAAGCGCTTGCGGTGCCGGAGTCAGCCATTCAGGAACACGACCACCGAACGTTCGTCTTCAGTCCGGACGGCGACATGGGTTTTCGCCGCATCGACATTATTCCAGGGCTCCGCGTCGCTGGTGTCGTCGAAGTCATCTCCGGTCTGAACACAGGTGACCAGGTTGTTGCAAAGGGTGGATTCTATCTCAAAAGTGAAATGCTGCTTGAGGGTGAAGAGTAACGGCTGAATGCTGATGCTTTAAACCGTAGCTCTCGGTGACGAACTGCCGCTTTTGATTGTTCGTGCCCCGGCGATAAACACTTCAGACAACTCCAGTTCGCGTAATGCCCCCGGCGGAATTTGTTCTTTACAATTGCCCCAACAACAATCTGACTGCTAATTCCATGCTTGCACAGCTGATAAAACTGACTCTCGAAAATCGCTTTCTCGTACTGACCGGCACTGCGTTGATGGCGGTCGCCGGACCGAACGCCGCTTTGCACCTGCCAATTGATGCGGTTCCTGACATGACCAATGTACAGGTGACCGTGATTACTGATGCGGGATCATTGTCGCCGGTCGAAGTAGAACGTTACGTGACCCAGCCTGTCGAAGTGACAATGGGTGGCCTGCCCCGAGTTGAGGAACTTCGCAGCGTATCGAAGTTCGGAATTTCGGTTGTCACGATCGTGTTTCAGGAGGGTACAGAAATCTATCGGGCGCGGCAGCTGGTCGCCGAGCGTTTGAGTGCCGCAGCGTCGCTGATACCCGCTGGCTATGGGACTCCCGAAATGGGACCACTCACCACCGCCCTGGGGGAAATTCTGCAGTTTGAAGTGCGCGGTCAGGGTTTTACGCCGATGGCGTTGCGAACCATCCTGGAATGGGATGTCGCACCGCGGCTGCGCGAGGTTTCAGGTGTGACTGAGATTAACACGCACGGCGGCTACTATCAGACTTTCGAGATTCGTCCGAACCCGGCACTCCTTTCCAGCTATGCGCTGACTTTTTCTCAGGTGTTCAATGCCATTGAGTCAAACAATGCGGCGGCCGGCGGCGGTTATGTGATCCATCATGACGAACAGCGATTCGTCCGTGGCCAGGCTCTCGTCCGAAATATCGATGATATTGAACAGATAGTGGTGAGAAGGGAAGCGGATGGCACGCCGTTGCTGATCAGAGACATCGCAACCGTTTCGATTGAACCGATGACGCGTCAGGGGGCGGTAACACGAGACGCGCGTGGCGAGGCTGTGACCGGACTGGTGATGATGCTGATTGGTGAGAATTCGCGTGAAGTCGTCGGCCGCGTGAAGGAACGAATCACAGAGATCGAGAAGACTTTGCCCCATGGCGTACGCCTTGAAGTCATCTATGACCGTTCGGCGCTCATCGGACGTACATTGCACACTGTCCTGAAGAATCTGTTCGAAGGCGGTGCTCTGGTCATTTTAGTGTTGCTCGTCATGTTGGGGAGCTTTCGAGCGGGTTTAATTACCGCAATGGCCATCCCCCTGTCGATGTTGTTTGCAACGAGTATGATGCAGGTGTTTGGAGTGACGGCCAGTCTGATGAGTCTGGGGGCGATCGACTTCGGACTGATCGTGGATTCTTCCGTGATTATGGTGGAAAACTGCATTCATCGGCTGTCGCACAATTCGAAAGGCCGGAATCGAATTGATGTTATTCGCGACGCCGCCATCGAAGTTCGTAAACCGACAATGTTCGGGGAACTGATCATTTCCATTGTATACCTGCCCATTCTGATGCTGCAGGGGACGGAAGGTAAACTGTTTCGGCCCATGGCCCTCACCGTCCTGTTTGCACTCGGCGGTTCGCTGATTCTTTCCATGACATTTATGCCTGCTATGGCGTCGCTTGCCCTGCCGAGAAAGATGTCCGACAAAGATGTGTTCGTCATCCGCTGGATCAAATTTCTGTACACTCCTGTCGTGACACGTGCGATTGCGAATCCTGCAGTCACGACGCTGATCGCCGCTGCGGTATTCGCGATCAGTATTCCGGTTGGCATGAATCTTGGCGCAGAATTCATGCCGCGTCTTGAAGAGGGGGATATGCTCGTTGAGGCGGTGCGACTTCCCAGTGCTACGCTCGAAGGGGCCATCGGGATGTCTCAGCAGATTGAATCTGAGTTGATCCGGTTTCCGGAGGTGAAGACGGTATTCTGTAAAACAGGCAGGCCGGAAATTGCGAATGACGTGATGGGTGTTCATCAGACGGACGTCTGGGTCATGCTCCGGGATCATCATGAGTGGCGTGAAGGTATGACCCGTGATACTTTAATCGAAGAAATGTCGACAGTCCTTAACAGCAAAGTTCCCGGTGTCGCATTTGGCTTTACGCAGCCGATCGAGATGCGGGTTGATGAATTGGTCGCCGGTGTGAAAGCTGACGTAGCCGTCCTGATCTATGGCGACGATCTGACAACGCTCGCGAAGATGTCTAAGGACATCGAACATACGCTGCGATCGATTCCGGGAGCCGTCGATGTTAAAGCCGACTATCAGGCCAACCTGACAACGGTCACGATTGTCCCTGACCGAGCCGCGATGGCTCGATACGGCATCGAAGCACAACAGGTGATGGATGTGGTTGAAGCTCTGGGTGGGCGTCAGGTGGGCACCATCTTTGAAGGTCGCGCCAGGTTTCCGATGCGAGTTCGCGTGCCGGACGAATGGAGATCTGAAATTGATCGACTGAAGCAGTTGCCGGTCGCGGAAGCGGGTGGAAAGCCGGTGCCTCTGGACGAACTGGCCG
>JAGQQS010000218.1 GCA_020426105.1 Planctomycetaceae bacterium | reverse complement strand
ACATCCAGCGTTTGTCGTACCAGCCATGTTCGCCCAGATAGAACCCCTGATCCGAGCTGTAGATGACGATTGTATTTTCCGCCAGACCCGTTTCGTCCAGATAATCCAGCATGCGCCCCACCCCATCATCCACGGCCTGAATGCAGCGGAGGTAGTCTTTGATGTAACGCTGGTATTTCCAGCTGATGATTTGTTTGTCGTTCAGTTCCCCGGCCTGCATGCGTTTGATGAAGTCAGCGTTTTCGGGTTCATACTGAGCGTCCCATGTAGCCTTTTGCTCATCGTTCATGCGCGCGTACTCACCGTTGTTTCCTTTCCCGACAAAGTATTCAGGAAACAGCACTTCTCCATGAAATTTCATATCGTGAGCCCAGAAGAAATGATCCTTGATGGACATTTCGTTTTCCTTCAACAGGGCCGATCGATTCTGATAGTCGTCGAATAAGGTTGGTGGTTCGGGGACATCTTCGTCCTTGTACAGTGAAAAATGGCGAGGATGCGGAGCCCAATTGCGATGCGGAGCCTTGTGCTGACACATCATGATGAACGGCTTGTCCTGATCTCGCTGCTCTTTCAGCCAATTGAGTCCCAGATCCGTGATGATATCTGTGCAATAGCCTTCGTAACGTTTCTTCTGATTGTCCATCTGAATCAGGTCCGGGTTGTAATAGCTTCCCTGGTCAGGAAGAATTTCCCAGTAATCAAACCCGACCGGATTGGAAGACAAATGCCACTTGCCAATGACCGCCGTCTGATATCCGGCCTGCTGCATCAGCTTTGGGAACGTCATTTGAGTGCCATCAAATTTATTGCCGTTTCTCAGGAAGCCATTCATATGGCTGTGCTTCCCGGTCAGGATGCAGGCCCGCGACGGACCACAAATTGAATTGGCGCAAAACGAATTCCGAAATTTCGCCCCTTCGTTGGCAATGCGGTCGAGATTCGGTGTCCGGTTGATCTTCGATCCGTACGCTCCGATTGCATTTGGAGCATGATCGTCAGAGAAGATAAAAAGAATATTCGGCTGCTTTTCCGCACCTGACAGGGGTGAGGTGTTTGTATTTACCAGAGCCACAAGCAGAATAAGTGCGGCCACACTTCGGGACACAGGAGACATATTTTCAGTTCCGATAAAAGTGACGTCCGGCCAGAAACGCAGGTTTAAAGAGGGGGGGCTCAGTTTATTGAACTACAGCTCGACCGCAAGCACCAGCGCCGATGGCAGAGGGAATACGACAGCAGCAGATTTTCCACCGGCGAGTCCGTTGTGTTCTCGGCCGGCGAGGGAAGGACGAAGGGCGCGGGCTACACATGCCTGCCGACTATAACGAAGAAAATGCTGGCTACACATACTTCGCGCGTACGAGTCCGGCGAGCGGAGCGGTGTAAGCCCTCCGGTACCTCGTTTTTGTACCGGCAAGGTGACGCATGCCCCTCGCCGATACTCTCATCAATGACCGCGCGGTATGAATCCAGCTGGAAACGTGAAAGGCCGGATCTCGCAGTTCTGCGGGAAACTCTGGGGGGCAGAGTGGAATCGATGGGATTCCTGTATTCTCAGAGCTACTCGTGCGAGCCCGACACTTTGGGCTCAGCTGACCTGAAATATCGTTAGTTACGTTCTTCACTTCAGCTCCACGCCGTCTGAGCAACCATTAAGCAGGCTGATCCATATGATTAAATCCCGCTCGACACGCAGGAATTTTCTGGCCGCGTCTGCTGCAGGAATCGCAGCACCGCTTATCATTCCCGCATCCGCACTCGGGCGCGACGGGCATACCGCTCCCAGCGAGCGCATCACGATGGCGACCATCGGAACTGGAAGTCGCGGCACGGGAGACATGAAATCGTTTCTGGCGTTTCCTCAGGTTCAGATGGTCGCTGTCTGTGATCCTGTGAAGTCACATCGTGCGACCGCTCAACAGATCGTCAATGAACGCTACAGCTCCAAAGACTGCACGGACCACAACGATTTTCGTGACGTGCTCGATCGGGCTGACATCGACGCGGTGTTGATCGGCACGCCTGACCACTGGCACGCCATTATGACGATTGCCGCCTGCCGGGCGGGCAAGGATGTTTTTTGTGAAAAACCCGAATGTCTGACAATTCGACAGGGGCGCGCCATGGTTGATGCGGCTCGGATGTACGGTCGAGTCGTCTCGGGAGGGAGCCAGCGTGTGCTCGGTGATTACGGCGACACGCCTCGGCTTGTCCGGGGGGGCGCCATTGGTGACGTGACTGAAGTTTTCGTCAGTTGCGGTGGGCCGTCCGGCGAGTGTTATCTGCCAACGGAAGAAATCCCTGTCGGAGTTGACTGGGATCTGTGGCTGGGGCCGGCTCCGTGGCGGCCGTTTCATTCCAGCCTGCTGAAGGGCCAGTTTCGTCCCTGGCGAGACTATTCCGGCGGAGGCATGACGGACTGGGGGGCTCACCGCTTTGGAGCGGCCCTGTTCGCCACCGGACTGCATCACACGGGGCCGGTTGAGATTCTGCCGCCAAATGGCGAAGACGTCGAACGTTTGACTTACGTCTTTGAGAACGGGGCAAAATTCTATCACGGCGGTACCAATAACATTCTGTATCGTGGCACAGAAGGAGAGATTCCTGGCGTGCACCCGTCCCTGCTGACGCGAGTTGATATGGAAGGCTACAAAGGCAGCGGCGGCATCTTTGGTGACTTCCTGCACTGCGTGAAGACTCGCGAGCTGCCCTTCCGGGATATCGAAGTGGCTCATCGAGCCGTGAGCGTGTGTCATTTGGGCAACATTGCCTACTGGCTGAACCGACCGCTGAAATGGAATCCTGTTACGGAAGAAATTATCGGAGATCCGGAAGCAAGTCGCTGGCTCGACCGCCCACGACGAGGCGACTGGACGTTGACCTGAATATTCGAAAAGAAATGTGTCGCCCTCCGTTTCGCCGGGGGCTGACAGCCCGGGCCCGGTCACAACTGGTTCAGCCTGGCCTGCCGGCCACGGGTTAAACGAACCCACTCACCCAACAGGAAGCAATTCCGTGAATCGTTATCTCTGCCGTATGCTTGCCATCGCGGCGATGTTCCTTTGCAGCATCGCCCTCGTTCCTGTGACTTCGACTGCGGAAGAGACGCCGTCGCTCGAAGGCTATCAGCAACTCGTCTCTGACTTTGGAGCGGATGACCGCTCTGTGCGTTCGGCAGCACAGTCGGCGTGGCAGACAGTCTGTTTTACGCTCGGCAATGGTAAGTACGAAGTCCAGCGCAAAGAGGCGTGCGAGAAAATGGGTGCGTCGTTGACTAGCGGTCAGCCACGTGAATCGGCATTGTTTCTACTGCGGCAACTGGAACGTATCGGTCTGGACGAGTCGGTCTCACCGCTGCTGCAACTTACATCGTCCGACGACGCAGAGGTTGCTGATGCGGCTCGACGCGCCTTGCAGAACAATCGCTCCGGGGCCGCCCGCGATGCGCTGGTTTCTCTGCTGGAAAAGTCGGCAGATCAGGAATTCCGGATCAGGATCATTAACAGTCTTGGGTATCGCGCTGACGCGGAAACTGTGAATGTACTGGCTAAGCAGCTTGGCGATGACAGCCCCGCGCTGCTGCTTGCGGCAGCAAAGGCTTTGTCTCGCATCGATTCGTCGACTGCCGCTGGTCCTGTCATCGCGGCATGGAAGAAATCCACCGGGGCCAGCCGCGAACAACTTGCCGAATCTGTGATCGTCTGTGCGAACACGGTGATTCGACAGGGAGACAGCCCGACAGCCGGCGCCATTCTGCATGAGGTCTACGCAAGTACGGGGCGTGATTCAATTCGAGCTGCAGCGTTCCATGGTCAGCTGGCAGCAGCTGGCGACCAGGCGGCTCCGTTGATTGTGAAAGCCCTGAATTCCAACAGCAGCCTTGAGCAGCAACTTGCAGTCGGTCATATTCGAGACATGCAGGCGAATGACATGTCATCGCTGTTGAAATCTCTGCCATCGATTCCACCAGTGGGGCGGGCAGCAGTTCTCGTGGCTCTCGGTTCACGCCGTGAAAAGACCGCTCTGCCTGCGATCCGGGAATCGAGTACCAGCAACGATCCAGTGGTTCAAGTCGCCGCGCTGACTGCACTTGGCCAGGTCGGGACGGCAGCTGAGACTCAGTTGCTCCTTGATCATCTGGACAGCAGCGGTGAAATCCGGTTGGCGGCTGCGAAGAGTCTGGGGACGATCTTCGATGACGGTGTTGACAAAATCCTGATCCAACGTCTGAATTCATCGAAGAACAACGAAGAACGCGACACACTCATCGGCATCCTGAGTGCCCGACGAACGCCCGACCTGGCTGGCATCATCGTCGCATCAAACGAGCTTGTCTCCACAAACGTCGAAACTCGAAAGCGCGCCAACGGAATCCTCAGCCGCGTCGGTGATGAATCTCATATTTCGGCGCTCATTGCTTCAATGACACTGATTCCTGCAGACGAGCAGGACAACGTGGCTAAAACCATTGTCAGTATCTGTGAACGCATTCCCAGCAGTGACGCCAAAGCAGCGCCAGTGGTTAAGTTGTACGCAGGTGCTGCGGAACAGCATCGTCCATATCTGTTGTCTGTCGCGGGCCGAATTGGCGGGAAAGCGGCTGGTGATTTTATTGGAAGCAGGCTGACCAGCCGCTCAGCCACGGAAAAAGATGCCGCGATTACCGCGCTGAGTAACTGGCCGGATGATTCTGTGTCTGACCAACTCTTGTCGATCGCCAGATCGGGCGATACCGAAGGCCAGCGAATTCGTGCACTGCGGGCCCTGGCCCGCGTCATTGTATTGCCCACCAGTCAGCATTCGCGTGACGAACAACTGGCGATTTTGAAGCAGGCGATGACACTGGCAACACGGGACGATGAGCGAAAGTTGATTCTTGACCGAGTCAAGGCGATCGGCGAACTCTCGACTGTGCAGTTCGTCCGCACTTATCTTAACAGTCCCACGCTCGGGGCGCAGGCGGAAAGCTCGCTCGTCCATCTGGCTCGCATCAGAGAACTGCGTCAGTCGGATCAAACTATTCGCAATGACCTTGAGCGAGTGATGAAAGCATCCTCCGATCAGAAATTACGGGAACGTGCGAAACAGTTTCTCTCTGAGTATTGACAGTAAGCCATGAAGATAAATCAACGCTTTGTGATGGAGCTTGCAACCGCTCTGCTCCTTGTGTGCAGCAGTCTGAGTGCTGCGGACCGGCCTCCAAACTTCGTGATCATCTTTACTGACGATCAGGGTTACGGTGATGTCGGCTGCTTCGGTGCCGATGACCTCGCCACACCCAATCTTGATCGCATGACATCCGAAGGAATGCGGCTCACTGATTTTCATGTTCAGGCTTCGGTCTGTTCACCATCGAGAGCATCATTGCTGACGGGTGTGTATCCCAGGCGAGCAGGAATCACCGGCGTACTGTCACCTAAAAAGCATACACATGGACTGCGGAAAGACAGGCCAACGATTGCGGAGGTGTTGAAGCCCCACGGCTATGCGACCATGTGTGTGGGTAAGTGGCATGTCGGTCATACTCCCGAACATCTCCCGACAAAACGCGGCTTCGACGCCTATTTCGGAATTCCATATTCGAATGATATGGGAGCCATGCGCGGGACAGGTGTGATCGATACCGAACGCGATTTCCCGCCTCTGCCACTGATGAAAGACACCACGACAATTGAAGAGGAACCTGACCAGAAAGAATTGACCAGACGCTATACCGAAGCGGCCGTTGAGTTCATTGATCGCAATCACGAAAAACCATTCTTCCTGTATTTCCCTCACACATTTCCCCATCGCCCCTGGTTTGCTTCAGATCGATTCCGCGGAAAGAGCAAGCGTGGTCTGTATGGCGACATGATTGAAGAGATTGACTGGTCGGTGGGGGAGGTACTTGCCGCATTGAAAAAACATGCCATCGATGAACATACGCTGGTGGTTTTTTCGTCGGATAATGGACCTGCACCGCCGATTGCTCAGGATGGATCTAAACTTTGCGGATCCGCCGCACCACTTCGAGGGCATAAGTTTTCGATCTATGAGGGGGGACATCGCGTACCCTGTGTCGCTCGGTGGCCGAAACATATTCCAGCGGGAGTCCGTTGCGACGAACTTGCCACCGCCATGGATTTAATGCCGACATTCGCGAAGCTGGCAGGTGTTCCAGCTCCTGAAGGTGATGGTCACGACATCTGGGCATTGTTTTCACAGGCTGAAAACGCAAAGAGCCCTTACGATGTGTTAATTCATTGCACAGGTGGCAATCTCGGGGCCGTCCGGCGTGGTCCCTGGAAAATGATTCCTCATGCAGGTAGAGGCGCTAAGGGGCCGGAACTGTACAACCTGAGCGTCGATATCGGCGAGACCAACAACG
>JAGQQS010000217.1 GCA_020426105.1 Planctomycetaceae bacterium | reverse complement strand
TGATGTACGGCATTCCCAACATGAAACTGGAAAAACAGGACGTCGTGGATCGCCGAGTCCGGATCATGGAACAGGAAGGCATCACATTCTTCACGAGCACAACGATTGGCACGGATATTCCCGCTTCACAACTCCTGGAAGATTTCGACGCCGTTGTGCTGGCGACCGGAGCCACTCGACCACGCGACCTGCTGATTGAAGGCCGCCACCTCAACGGAGTCCATTTTGCCATGGACTTTCTGCGGCAGAATACACGCAGCCTTCTGGACAGCGGGCTTGAAGACGGCAACTATATCAGTGCAAAGGACAAGCATGTCATCGTGATCGGTGGTGGCGACACCGGTAACGATTGCCTTGGCACGTCAATGCGTCATGGCTGCAAGTCGCTGGTCAATTTTGAAATCGTGGAAAAGCCCCCGTTGCAGCGATCGTCGGGCAATCCATGGCCACAATGGCCAAGGGTGTACCGTATCGATTATGGGCATGAAGAAGCGGCGGCAAAATTCGGTGAGGACCCACGCGCGTTCTGCATTCAGACCGCTGAGTTTGTGGACGACGGCCATGGTAACATCAAAGCCGTCAAAACTATTGAAGTTGACTGGCAGGTCATGACCGAAGGCGGACCACCCTTCGTACCAATCCCGGGGACAGAAAAGGAATATCCCGCCGACCTGGTTTTCCTCGCACTGGGCTTCCTCGGACCAGAACATCCGGTCGCCGATCAGCTGGGTGTGAAAATCAGGGAAGGTCGCGGGGGTATGAGCTGGTACGACGCTGAACACGAGAAGTACACGACGAACAACGAAAAAGTCTTCGTCGCCGGTGACTGTCGCCGAGGTCAAAGCCTTGTCGTCTGGGCCATTAACGAAGGTCGCGGTGCCGCCAGAGAAGTCGATCGCTATCTGATGGGAACCACGGATCTGCCATAGGGTCTGTCCGCTTACCTCGTGACGAAGCTTTTGCGCGAGCGACAGAAGAGAATTTTCTGTGGCAGAATTCGTAAGTATTCTCATTGTCCGAGGAATCTTTACTTATTTCGCTACGGATACCAGATGATTTTCCGTGCCGCTCGCCTTATGGTGGACCGTTTCGGCTGTAGAGCTTCCTGCGGATAATAAATCCTTAACGGTGTTGTCCTGCGGGCCAACACTGTTGTGATTGTGTCGGCCTGTCAGATCTTCGGCAATGACAAGTCAGCATTCCGGTGCGTGAGGCCAATAGTCGTCACTCTGAGTTCGTAGTAGCGCCTTCAGGTGGAGTCCCGCAAGTTTCTTCCCCGCATTTTCCGCCTGAAGGCGGGACTACAAACGATTGCAAGTGGCAAAGTGACTGCCATTGGCCTGACGGCCCCGGCATTGGATGTGTCGGGCCTGCCGGGCCTGAACCCAACGATACCAGCTTGCCACGTTCCCCACAAAATGCCACACCATATAACCAGTCTCCAATGTGATTGCGTGGCATGATCGAAGCCGCTTTGTGTGAAAGAATCAAAAATGTCATCTGAAATGCTTCTTCAGCATTGTGGTGATTCCTGAGGACGCGTGTGCAGACACCGAGAACCATCGGACCATGCAGATGCATCAGCGATTCAAACGCAGCCCCGTCTCGCGTCGCGACAAATCTCTCAAGAAGCAGTTCTTCTTTCATTGTGTCGCTCGTTTTCGAGTGCTCTGTTTCACGAGGTCTCTCAACGACCAACGGCATGGTACACCGTCATCGCAAATTGACAGGTGCCACTCACAATAGATAGACGCCGGCTGTTGCGGTAATGCCTGTGGTCATTGAACTTGTCGCACACCTCCTGACTACTGACATAAAAGTCGTGATTACGAAGACGTCATCACAGGGGACTTCCAGGAGTTCTGACGCGGGTGACGATCAATCGTCACTCGAAGTGCTGACAAAATCATACGCGTGAAATATTCCCGAATCTCGGCAGCGTTCTGCGAGTTGCAACTCGATCAGCACCAGACCACGAATCCTCGGATACAGCGGATGGCTCTGGTTGGCGTTAAAGCAGGTGCGAATTTGAGCCAATCGCGAAATCACGAGCGCCCGGAAGGACCACAATTTCAATTCCTGCCGCATAGCACACGACAAAACAAACGGAGTGCCGGTGCAGTTCACGAACGTGCAACGCTCCGCTCCTGACTTTAGCAAGCAACCTGCCCAATTTTGCTCAGCGATCCGCTGTCGCGGTCTCACGTACCACAGGTGATTCATGCTTCACTAACAGCGTCACCAGTTGCATCGCACCAATGAACAGGATCGAAAATCCGATATCGCCCATAAACGTGCCGCGCGCAAACGGGATCGCGTTGACGAAGCAGTTGGTTAGACCGGCCAGGGTCTGAGGATACAGATACTGCCCGGCTTCGTGTGGCATGCACCAGACACCAAGGTTGCTGATCGTGAAGAAAGCCGCCGCTGCCAGCAGTCCTGTTCCAAACGCGGTTACGATATTTTTCGGCTGCATCCACCGGCCCAGCGCAAAGATCGCGACATAGGCGGCATAGTCAAACATCCATGATCCATAAAATCCGTGACCAGTCTTTGCTTCGAGAATACCGTCGGTGAGAACACGACAACCGAGCGGAATCAGAATGCCCAACCAGACAGGCCGGACAACCGCGCCACACAGCACCGCAAGAGCCCCCAGAGCTGAGAAATTCATCTCTGGACGGTCAATCAGACGCAGAGATACTGCCACCGCACAGGCGGCAGCGACCACGATCCAGGATACTTTATTCATGGGAATCACTTCACGGTGAAATTAGCTTCGAAAGACTGGAATCACTGTCCCTGGGCTGCACGTCGCAATCGGTCATTGAGGGCAACACCCAGCCCGTATGCGGGAAACTGGTGTGCGATGATAACATCCAGATCGGATGCGTCGAGAGTTCTCATGGCTGCAAAGAACTTTGAGGCACAAGTTTGCAGGTTTAGGTCGTCACAAAGAGTCTCGATTCCAGAAAACAGCCCCCGAAACGGCTGTTTTCCGGCCGTCAGTAGTCCACACCGCAGGCCATCGATCGGCTTAGCCAAGCCATTGTGTTCGATGAGCATCAGCCTGGTGCCGGGGGCATAGTGTCGGCTGAGCATGCCCGGAGCGGGCTGTGCTGCATCGTCCTGATTCGCGTCAGGCGATGCAATATCGATCTGGCCTATAACACGCTCGATGTCTTCGCGTGGACATCCACCGTGCCGCAACAGTATCGGACGTTCGTTCATCAGCGATAATACAGTGGATTCGAGCCCCACGGCACAGGGGCCGCCATCGACCACTCCGTCGACTTTTTTTCCAAGTCCGTCCACCACGTGTCTCGCCGTGGTGGGGCTGATCCCTCCAAAGGGATTGGCACTGGGGGCCGCCACGGGACAGCCGGCTCTTTTCAGCAATTCAAGTGCCAGGGGATGACGCGGGATACGAATCCCGACGCCGGGCAGTCCGGCCGTGACCAGGTCGGGGATCGAGTCGCGTTTCCGAAGCACCAGCGTCAGGGGGCCCGGCCAGAACTCACAGGCCAGTCGTTGCGCCGTCACCGGAAAGTGGGACACGACCAGTTCAACCTGAGCAGTGTCCGCGACATGGACAATTAATGGATCAAAAGTCGGGCGTTGTTTCGCTTCGAAGATGCGTGCCACGGCAACTGCATTCGTTGCATCGGCCCCCAGCCCGTAAACGGTTTCGGTAGGAAATGCAACAAGCTGTCCCCTTTTCAACAAATCAGCTGCTGACTGAAGACTAATCAGACCTGCGTTCATGCTCGCCCCTATTTCGCGAGATCAACGCAGATGATTTCTTTATCATTGCGAATGTAGGCATGCTTGTTCGCAAACGCCGGCATGCTCCAGACGACATCCCGTCCGAAAGCGGCGTTTGTCTGATCGATGACTTTGACCCGGTCAAGTTCGGTATAGCCTTCCGGCGTCAGCTGAGCGAACAATAATTCCCCCAGTTCATTGAACAGGATATAACGATCTCCGAGTCGCACAATAAACGCGGTCTCGGAACCAGCCGCGCGACGTCCGACCGGAGCGGGGGTTTCCCACAGTCTTTCCCCATCCGGAATTGAAATGGCCCGCAACAAACCTTTTTGATCCATTCCGTAGAGGGTTTGTCCTTCAGCAAACGGCTGCACATTGACGGGACTAATCAGATTTTGCTTATCGCGCCAGACTTCGGCGGCCGCGGGTTTGTCAGGATCCATCCGGATCAGCATGTTTCGGTTGCTATAGCCGGCAGCGTAGAGGAAATCTCCGACCATGACCGGGGACATGATGATGGACCCGTTCGTGGCTTCGTACGGAACAGACCAGTATTCCCGGCCAGTTTCCGGATCGATCGACGACACAGCATCCGGTCGCAGGAGGATTAACTGCCTCACGCCGCCATGATTGAAGATTGTGGGAGGTGAATATCCTTGTTCCGGTGACGTTGTGCTTTTCCAGATTTCCTGCCCGGTATGTTTGTCGAAGGCGACAATGTGGCTCCCGGCGCCGCCCGCAAGGCACAAAAGATTATTACCGTCGATCAATGGATGTGCCGCGTAGCCCCAGAGTGCCGCTTTCGTCTTGTAGTCCTGCTTCAAATCGTGTGACCACACAACGCTGCCATCCGCAATATTCAGGCAGAAGAGGTTACCCTCGGCTCCCAATGTATAGACACGGTCGCCGTCAATATTAGGCGTACAGCGCGGCCCCGACGGGTAGGAAATTGAATATTTGACCGGGTACTCACGCACCCACAGGACCTTGCCATTCGTCTCGTCCAGACAATGAATCCGTTCGAATCCGTTGAGTTCTTTGTGATCGAAGTTATCTGATTTTGTATCATCCGCAGTCTGAAAGTCCGTGACAAGAACCTTGCCACCGGAAACGGCAGGGCCGGCATAGCCACCCGCGAGCGGCGTGCGCCACAAAGTCTTAAGACCCGTGGCCGGAAATTCGTCGATAATCCCGGTTTCACGCCAGACATTGTCGCGGTTTGGCCCCATCCACTGCGGCCAGTCATCGGCCGAAACCGAATTCGCTGGTTCTCCGGACGGGATTAGCACCAGCAGCCCCAGGACCCTCAGACTTCGTAACGTAGACATGTTTTGACTCCGATTCTGCAATCTTGTTCGCCGCGGCTGGTTACGGCTCAATGCCGGGAACTCTGTGTATTCTGCGCGAACGTTGATCGGTTGGGGAGGGTCAACGCAGCAGGTTTCAAATATCCTGCGCGGAAATTTAATCCGCGGGCGATCGCAGCGTCGTCGTTCTCAGAACCTTTCGGCCCTTTCGCCTCTGGCTGAAAGGCCGGCAATCCATTATCGATCAAACAATGATGAATTCTCCGGCCACAACGCAACCTGTTTCCGCGATCGTGAAACCTCTGTGGCAGGCCGATTTGGCGCTGCTGCTGGTCGCAGTCGTCTGGGGTGTGAATATACCTGTCATGAAAGTGGCGCTTCTGAAAATCGATGGCTACACATTCAATGCCATTCGACTGATCGTGTCCTCCCTGGTCCTGCTGTATTTTGCGCGCCGAGAATTCGTACGAGGCATTCGGCCAGCCGCGACGCTGTCGATTCGCAACGTGCTGATTTACGCAATTACGGTATCTGTTGCCTATCAGCTTTTGTTTTTGCTGGCGGTGTCACGGGCAACCTCAGGAGACGTCGCCTTGATTATGGCGACAGTCCCGATGTGGACGGCGATTGGGGCGCGAGTTTTCCTGAAGGAAATTCTTCCTTTGCTGGCATGGGGCGGGCTGCTCGTTGCGTTCGCGGGCACGATGATCGTCACTTTACAAAAGGCTCCGCCGTTGCCCGCAGCCAGCCATGCGGCAAATGTCACGGACCAGACGAACACAGAAGTTGCTGCACACGCGAATAAGGCGGCGCAGCGGCTGACGGGCAATCTGTTCGCCCTCTCTGCTGCACTGGCATGGGCCGGCGGCACGGTATTCAGTCGCCCGCTTCTCGGGAAAATTTCGCCAATGCAGTTGTCGGCGAGTTCAGCAACACTCGGACTGCCGATTCACATTGCTGTGGCGCTGATGCTCGGGCAGGATTCTGTGGCCACCACGACGGCAGCAATGGGAAACGCTCCCATCGTCGCCTGTATTCTGTACTCGGGCACCCTGTCTACCGGACTGGCACTGGCCCTGTGGAGTTACGGGGTGAAACACGCAGGTGCCGCACACGCAGCGATGATCCAGAATTTGACTCCGATCGTGGCCATGGCCGCAGCCGGCCTCTGGCTGGGAGAGAAGGTCAATCTGCCGCAGGCGTTTGGCGGAGCGATGATCATCGGAGGTCTGCTTATCATGCGCCGGAGTCGTCATGTGCGTGCCAGTCGCAACGCTTGAACGAGTTGTTTCGATCAGAAAAAGCCGAAGCTCAGTTCCGGTCAGGCCAGATAGGGTTTTCCTGAAGACTTTGGCGATGCCGGGTCGAATTCCGAAAAGGGCAACAACGGAATTTCAATTGACCGGGAATGCCGGACGGACTGGGACGTGCAAACAAGGGTGAAGACGTATCGTTTATGACGGATATGACACTCAAAAGGCGATTTCAACACACGGCATCGGGTGAAATTACCGGTGCCAGTACCGGTATGTTCATAACAAAGAACTTGCATCTGAGGTTTATCATTTTAGAATTTGGGGAGGCTTGGGAAAGGGAGACCGGAAATGCGTTGATCATCGCCCGCTTCTGGCCACCGGACTGAAAGTTCCTGTCCACTTTTTCCATGTCGAGTACGATTGGTGACGATAGTCACGATCACCGATTGATCGCTCGCTGGATCCACCATTTTTGCACGGATGTCCCTTCTGGGAGTATTGGAAGACATGGCAAAGAAATATCTCAGCCTTGAAGAAGCAGCCAGTCTGCTGGACATGACAACCGAGCAATTGATGAAAATACGCGAGAAAGGCGAGATCCGTGGATTCGCGGATCGGGGGAGTTGGAAATTCCGCGAACAGGATGTCGATGAGTTTCAGCGCAGTCGACAGACGGATTCTGCGCCTGACTTTCCGATTATTACGGGTGATAATTCCTCGTCCGTCCTGGAAGAACCGGATGCGGTTGATTTGTCATCTTCAGACAGTGACGTGCGGCTTTTCTTTGATGAGTCTCTGTTTGATGACGAAAAGGAAGTGGCAGATCTTGTTGCGAATGGCAGCGATGTGCGCTTGTCAGGGGATAGCGGCCCCAATTTGGAAGAGGCGGGTTCTGATGACGAACTGGATCTGAGCGGCTGGGGCAGCGATGCAAAGATTTCAGACTCCGACAGTGACGTCAAACTCGTAGGAGCCGGAACGCAGCCCGATATCGACCTGAATTCCACGAT
Organism: Planctomycetaceae bacterium; assembly: GCA_020426105.1. Classification (GTDB taxonomy): domain Bacteria; phylum Planctomycetota; class Planctomycetia; order Planctomycetales; family Planctomycetaceae; genus SXXK01. Next base: position 3,922 of record JAGQQS010000217.1, on the reverse strand, counting down.
TCAGATGAAAAGTGATTCGGACAGCGATGTTGTGATGGTTCCGGATACAGACAGTGAATTGAACCTTTCGGCGGATTCTGAACTGAAGTTGTCAGATTCTGACAGCGATGTGCGTCTTTCAGCCGACGATGAAGACAGTGATGTAACGCTGGCGGGCCCCGACGCAACCGACGACGACATGTCAGTCACATCGTTGTTTGACGGAATCGATTCCGACAGTGATGTGAAGCTGATGGGCACTGAAGCGTTGTTTGCAGCGGATGACAGCGACAGCGACGTCAAGCTGAGTTCGGATATTGATCGCACGGATAGTGACATTCGACTGGCAGAACCCTCGCCACCGCCTGTTGCAAAATCGAAGCTGCCGCCCGTAGTCCTGCCTGAGGACAGCGATCTGAAACTTATCAATAAGGGTTCCGGTGTCAGGAAAGATACACCCGACAGTGGTCTGACACTGAATCCGCGTGGCAGCGGACTGGGTCTCGATGCCGACGAAAGCGGCATATCACTGGAAATGGACAGTGGCATTAGCCTCGAAGCCGACGACAGCGGAATCAGCCTCGAAAGCTACGACAGCGGAATCTCACTGGAGGGCTTCGAAAGCGGCATCAGTCTGGCGGACGACAGTGGAATCTCGCTTGATCTGGACGAGGACAGCGGGATCTCCATCGACCCAGGGGATGTCGGCCGCACGATGCCGATGCAGTCGATCCCCGGAGCCAAAGCCCCCATCTCCGACTCATCGTCGATGACGACACAATTCGAAATTCCAAAGTCAGATGACGGCGATGGTGAATTCGAACTTGCAGGTCTGGATGACGACGACGATGAACTTGGTACCAGTACCGGCGTGCTGACGTTCGATGATGAAGAGGATCTCGATTCATCACACACGGTCGCCTTGCCAGCATTGTCCGGGGCCGCGGTGCAGGATGATACTGGTGAAGAAGAATTTGAAGATGAGGATGCAGCCTACGCCGACGAAGAATACAGTGACGACGAATTCGGCGATGACGAGGATCTGGATGTTCATGATTCTGAAGAATTCGACGACGAGGACTTTGAATCCGGCCATAGTCAGGTGGCAGGATTTCCTGCCACGACCCGTGCCGTGCGAGCTGACGTGGACTGGAGCCGCGGCACGAAAATTATGATCGGAATTTCTGCCTTTGTCTCTGTCCTGTGCGCCGTGGTTGGCATTGAACTGGTCCGGACCATGTGGCTTTGGACACAGCCCACGGGAGATGCGCAGGCATCCAGCGTGCTCCAGATGATCGGTGGAGCGTTTTAGCAGTCGTTCGGCGTCGCCAATGGTCCAGAATCATTGGGCCTCAGTTGTCAGCTGTGCCGATCCGACAGCGAGGTATCGGCAGGCTGAAGAACTGAGTCGAATTGGCCTGACAGGCCAGTTTTGTCAGGACGCAACCGAGGTGGCAGATTCACCATAGTTGAGGCGCGGCAGGAGACACTGACCGGATGCCTGCTGCTCGATCGCCTGAGCAGACCAGCCCGCCAGACGCGCCATTCCGATTACGATGGCCTGGCGTTCAGGGGGGATATCCAACAACGTCATGACTTTCGCTGAGACCCAGTCAGTCGTCGGAAAATAGTGATCGGCCGCCAGAATTTTTTCCAGCCGTGCGGAACAACCCGCAAGTCGAATCCGCTCACTACTTCCCAGCAGCGTTAACACCGTTGCTCCCAGAATATCCGCTCGGCGATCGTCATTGGACGACGAAAACCCAAACGGAACCGGTTGTCCTTCTCGGCGGCGCCACCAGGCCTCCGCGTGAGCCGGATCACGGAAGTTGCTTAACAGTTCGCTGGCCCATAGAAAAGGGTCATTGCGCAATTGAGAGACGAAGACCGTGGCGGCCGACTGGAGAGCGGCCATGATGTGTGTCGTCGCGCTGGCGGCAAACCTCGCGGTAAAACAGGCAGGCCTCATTTCCGTAAGACATTGGCAGATCATCAATGTGTTCATGGCCGCATCTTCAGCTGCCGACGGGCGATCATCAGAACGTCGCAGACGCTGCAGCAAGCGTCCTGCCCATGACAGCTCCGTCTCCGCGGAAGACAATTCACCGACACTATTGATACCGTCAGAGACCGGATCGCCCAGACCCGCAGAAAGGATGATGGGCAGCTGTGCCAGTAAGCGAACTATCCGGGAGCGAGCTGCAGCAGGTGAATTATCCTGCGGCGTCGGATCAAAAAATGATAACAGCGAAATGCACAGAGGGAAAAAATCCAATGGCCGAGCCGACAAAGGCAGATGCGAGACCATCGTAAGTGCCGAGCGATCGATGACTGCTGAATCGGCCATAATCGAACAGCTGTCAGCCAACTCTTCTTCGGTGGGCAGCGACTGGTGCAGCAACAGCCAGAGGACGCGTTCAAACGACGGCAGCACCGTGAGTTCATCAATGGACTCACCACAATAGGATACAGCCGTGTCTCCAAACGTAAGCAGGGTCGTGGTACCACAAATGACGTTCGCAAGTCCCGAGTCGTTCGCCATCGTGGTCACGCGAATGTCGTTGACAAGACGTTTAAGTCCCAACAGAAGCTGCGAAGCAGGTTGAGCTGATTGATCCATTAAATCAGATTCCTTTCCCATTCATGACCAGAACACGTCCGTTCTTTTGAATCGACAATTTCCCGGGGCGGCATTTTCCCGCCTCCAGCGCGCTTCACAGTCCTTCGCGTCGAGCGCGTTCGACACTTTATCCGGTCAGAATCCAACTGTGAACCGACTCGCACTGCATGTTAAACTGCGGAGCTACAGTAAGCCGGGTTGGGGCGGCTAGCGCGTGTCAAAAGGGGCGATATGGACCACGGCGTCCCACAAATCCAGTTGCCGCATTCATGTTTCGCAGGCATCAACAGGCTCAATTGATTCGCCATTATCAATTTCCATCCGGCACCTGGGAAGGCTTGCGATGAACAGTCTGCCGTAGGATTTTGTGAGAACGCGAGGATCAAGAATGACGACACGCCCCGTGTCGTTGCGATGCCGGATCAAGCGCCCGAAACCCTGTTTCAGTTTAATAATGGCCTCCGGGGTCTGAAAATCCCGAAACGGATTGCCCCCTCGGGCTCGGATAGTTTCGAGGCGCGCTTCCAGCAATGGGTGATCGGGCACACTGAACGGAAGTCGTGGTATGATCACATTCTGGAGGGCATCGCCAGGGACATTGACACCCTGCCAGAAACTGTCTGTTCCGAACAGCACCGCTCGTTCGTCAGCTCGAAACCGTTCGAGCATGGCAGAGCGTGGTAGTCCTTTTCCCTGACAATAGAGCGACAGGTCGTGCTGCGCGAGCCACCCTGTAAGCCGATCGGCGCAGAACTGCATCATCGAATAACTGGTAAAGAGCACAAAGGCACGCCCCTGAGTGTCCAGCAGGTGGCGCTGAATTCGTTCACAGCATTGCTGTTCAAAGCGTCTGGCATCAACCGCTGGATCGGCCATGTTTGTCGAGAGAATCAAGCGTGTCTGAGTCTCATAGTTAAACGGACTCCCCAGTCGAATTTCGGATCCTTCGCTCAGTCCGATTCTGGACCGGAAGAAGCTAAAGTCATTTCTGCCCGTCGCCAGCGTTGCGCTGGCCATAATCACGGACGGCACGGCATTGTACAGGTGGTCGCGAAGAATAGGTCCCACTTCAACCGGTGCGCTCATCAGCGACAATCGCTGCTTTTGGGTTCCGGTGCGTTCGACCCAATAGACCGAGTTTTCAATCGACTGGCGTGTCCAGGACTGAATATTATCCGCCAGAATTTTTGTCCTGTCACTGGCAGATTTGAGTTCGACCTGATTGGCTTCCGAGACAGCGGATGCAGCCACGTCGCCAATCATCACGGCCAGCTGGCTGAGCGCCGGAGTCAGTCGATTGTTTACGTCGATGGGACGCATCAG
>JAGQQS010000216.1 GCA_020426105.1 Planctomycetaceae bacterium | reverse complement strand
CCGCCGTCATCGAGGATCATGTTCAACGGTTCGCCATCGGGGAAGAACAATGTCTGCTCGATGCACCAATCAAACTCTTCGGCACTCATGCCTTTCCATGCGTACACCGGGACACCGGATGCGGCAATGGCGGCCGCAGCATGATCCTGAGTTGAGAAGATGTTGCAGCTGGACCACTGCACTTCCGCTCCGAGGGCCGTCAGGGTTTCGATCAGGACGGCCGTCTGGATCGTCATATGGAGACAGCCGGCAATCCGCGCCCCTTTCAGCGGTTTCGTTTTTCCATATTTCTCGCGGAGTGCCATCAGACCTGGCATCTCGATTTCAGCTATTTCGATCTCCTTGCGCCCCAATTCGGCCAGTTCGATGTTGGCAACTTTGTATGGAAGTGCAGACACTGTACTCATTGATTTAATCTCGCTTGAATTTTAGGAACAAAACCAGCCCGAAACGCATTCCGCAGCTGTGAAATGCGATTAACGGCCAAAATTGGTTCCGGCACGATAAATGAACATGTATCAACTGGCAACAGTATCACGTCGAAACGCAGCGTTTTCTGCGATTTGGTCGAACACGGCCCCCTGCGACTACTGCTGCTGCAGATATTCTTCGACCAGTTGAGCCTTCCGAAGCAGGTACGGAATAAACTGTTCATTTGATTCCGTAAATCGCGCGAGTGCCTTCATATTGCTGACGAATTCTTCGGAGAATCGCAGTTGCTCCTGATCCCGCCAGGTCTGACTGAGATGATTCAACTGGCCCGCTACCGCCGCTGTTCTGTCATTGAGTTCTTCGTTAAACCGACGCAGCATCTGAGCAAACCGGCGAAGTTCAGCTGGATCCACAATGGCCTGGGTCATTTGAAACGCCTGTTGTGAAAGAGTGCACTGAGGCCGGTCGCCGCGGAAGGCGACACAGCATTCAGGTCTGATTTCCCGTCAGAACCGAACTGGCGGGTATCTGTACAGCGTAGTCTACCAGGACTTCCGTCAACTGCACTCAAATTTGGCGAATGACATCCGAACTCGTCTTGTCGACCGGGGATCGGCGGCTGGTCCCTCAAATGGGAGAAGCCGACAGGCGTGCCCGCATCCGGGCGCCGTCAGCCGGGCGCCGTCAGCCGGGGCCGGATTTGAACATCTCGCATTCCCTGATCTTTCGACGTTTGCGAGCGTCTGTCTTAATTCGTTAGCATCTGCGTCTGTGAGCCAGAGGTTTCCACGAGCTTGAAGGGCCGGCGGGCGATTTCCTTACCGCTGCTTTTCAGCACCATCCAATAATCACCGGGCACCATTCTGCCACCGGTTTGATAGTGAAAGTTTGCCCAGAGCGAGTCCCGCGTCACGGCTTGGCCAAAGTTGTCAATGATTCTTGCATCAGCATCTTCGATTGTGCATTCAACCCACATGTCTTCGTGCGGCGGATTAATATTGCATTGGGCGATGATCGTGTCGCCATCGCGATAGTCTGTCGTTCGATTGGCGAGCTGACCGCCGACAAGCATACTCCCGATATCGAACGAGAAAAATTTATCTTTTTCACGAAGCGGTCGAGCATTGTTGATCATTGCGAGGGCGACATCACGATTCAGTTCTTTGAGCGGCATGATGTTCCCCGAGCTCGTCCCGTAGAGATCGAACCGGTAGTCGGCTTCAGCCGCTCCGATGGCAGCCAGTGTTGCGAGGACCAGCCAGACTGCGGAGACGGGAAACCTGGCCGGACGCATTTCGATCAGTTGGGCGATCGCGAACCGGGGGAGTCCCAGCAGTGAGGCAGGCAGGCGGAGTCGATGGATAAATCGGCGTAACGCAACAATGTCGCGTTCAGTCAGAAATGCGAGGTAGCAGCTGGTGCAGATCAACGGAAAAATCCAGAGGCCCAGTGCAATCCATGTCATGAAATGAAACAACACGCCGACCCCGAGTGCGAACCAGCGACCGATTGGTCTCCATGCCAGAAACGGGAACGAAATTTCCCACACCACCGTGATATAGCCACTGATCAGCAGGAGCGGGGTTGAAGTCGCCATGAATTCGCCGATGGGATTCGCATAGTTCCAGTTGCTCAACATCCAGTATCGCATTTGTTCGCCGGTAAAGAACGCCTGCGTCTGAATTTTGGTAATGGCCGCACCGAAGTAGATGAAACAAAACAGAATCTGGATCAGGCGTGCCGGCCAGACGGGGGCTCGCGGAGGAATGGCCGAATTCTCGCGGCCGTCTTTCCACCGTTTCAGGACGGCGTCAACGGACCAGACGAGATGGCAATCCGAGAAAGCGAGAATGAACAGGACATGCGCCGAGATGACCGAATATTTGGTCATTGTGCTGACGGCATCCAGCAGATTGAAATAGGTGTACAGCGGGGCACCGACAAGAAAGGCCAGACGTGTTCGAAACCCGAAGATGCCGCAGATCAGGGCAAAGATCATGACACCATACAAGGCGGAGGCGAATGTCGGTGACATTAATGGCAGCGGGGTGCCCTGCCCGAATAGTTCGAACAACTGCTGTGGCGCACCGTCATTCGAGTAGAGTTCACGCACACGCGGGAAACGCATGAGCATGGGCAACAAAGCTGCCGACGGCAAAAACATGCGGACCAGTGCAATCCCATAGGGTGACTGCTCGGCGAAGAAAAATTCTCGAATGCCACCAAATATCGACAAGCGACCAGTCTGCTTTGAATTCATCGCGAAGACTCCGTTCAGTATCGGGGGAGCAGATTTCAGAGGAAATCTCAGTTGGTATTCAGCCCGTGCGAATCAGATGTCGCCTGGAATCTGTTCTTAATGTTGTTAGCGGCCGGATCAAAGTAGGTGTTGTAATAAGGGGTCGCTTCACGCGAAGCCAGTTGCAGCCGCGGATTGTCAGCGATACTCATCATGGTCTGGCGATTGAACCAGTCGGGATATGTTTCGACGGGAGTCCCATTTGCTGCCGAAATCGAAATCAGATGGAAATATGAAACTTTTTCCATCGGTTCGCGGAAGTTGTATGACCATAGATGGGCGGGAACGTTGTGCTGTTTAGGCCAGATCTCCTGAACCACGTAAACACGGTCAATTTCAGGATGTGAAGTGTGCGAGATCACATGGTTAATGTGACGGCCGACAAGGTTGTTCTGGACGTCATAGTGGATTCGTTCCACGTTGCCAAACGGGCGAAATCCACCCCAGGGTTCACGAACTTCGTAGTACGTTCCGTGGGCGTCTTCGGCCACAATTCGCACGCGACTGTCATAGGCATGCCAGCCGCAGAACATATCCCAGACAACAAAGTAACTGAGTGTATTGCCTTTGATGCCCACCTTCAGCGTATGAGCCACGATGCCCCAGGAGAGCGAAAGCAGGTAACAGGTCACAAACAGCGCAGCAGCCCAGCGTTTCAGCGGCATAGTTCACCATCCTTCCATGGCAGGTGAATACGGGAAAATTACGCACGGCACTGGTTTTCAGATTGAACCGTCGAGCCGTTCGTGGGGGCAACTTTGTGCTTTTTTTCAAATTCGGTCAAGCCCGAACCAAAAAGGACCGACGATCTGCCCACATTGATTCCAGGCAATGAGCAATCCGTTTCCTGAAAACGCGGCGATTGCGGAAATGGTGATAATTTGAGGGCACGTTGGCTGTGACGCCCTTCAGGAGGGCGTGTGATCTGACAATTGGGCGGGTTGAGGAAGTGCGTCGTTCGTCAACGTCGTTCTCGTGCCGCATCCGCATGTCGATCACAAAGCCGGCTGCGAATTCGGGCTTCCCAATGCCAGGATGCCCTTCGGGCGAGTTGCGTAGCACTGGGGCAGACCTATAATCACTGAAAGCGTTTTCAAAGCCGATGACCGCGCTTTGAACAAATCAACAGCAAGGCCGCGCGACCAAGGGTCGATTCACATGTTGGAATGGTTCCGAAACGTCTGGATGTCGGTAACTACCGTGCTGCAGGGCATGTACGTCACGTTGTTGACCATGATGAAGACGTACAATCGACGGACGTTTACTGAAGTCTATCAGTATCCGGAAGTTCCGTTGAAGGTGAAGCCAAGATATCGGGGATTTCACCGATTCGATCTGACAACATGCATCGGCTGCGATAAGTGCGCTGCGGCGTGTCCCGTGGACTGCATCTATATCGACAAAGAAAAAAGCCCGGTGGGCAAGGGCTTTCGGATTAACGGCTACACAATTGACTATACAAAATGCATGTTTTGTGCGTTATGTGTGGAGCCATGTCCGGTAGACTGCATCTTTATGGGATCAGTGCACGACTTGAGCTGCTATAGCCGTGACGGATGCATCGTGGACTATGCGAAACTGCCGCTGGAGATCGCGTGGGGCAAAGCGTCACTGAATCCAACGGTGGTGTCGGAGTCAAAAGTGCTGCATGAGGCGGTTTGGGTGAAGGGGGAACCAAGTCCATTTGAGTTCGCTGGTTCCGAAAAATGAAGGTGCTCGTTTTGTTTTTGAGATAGTGGCGAGTGACCGACAGGATGGTTGGTCTTGATTGATTCCTGCCGGCGGTCAAATTTCTGATCGTCGTGCAAATCCAACTCTGAATTTAGATGGATGCAAAACATGGTCGCCGACGAAACCTTGCTGACGGTAGTGGATGTAAATCAGCGACTGCCGTTAGTTCGATCGATTGTTCGCGACGTCATGGAACTGCATCGAGACATCAGCCTGCGAAAGCAGCGAATGGTGTCACTTCGTGAGCGCTACCCGGCAGCGGGAGGCGACGATTCAGTTTACGAACAGGAGGTCGTGCAGATGGAATCCGAGTTATCTCAGGACGAGCAGCGGCTCGATGATTTCGCTCAGGAGTTGCATCAGATCGGAGGGACGTTGAGAGACGCACAATCCGGCACCGTTGATTTTCCCGGCGATATGGATGGAGAACGAGTCTGGTTATGCTGGCGGAGTGACGAACCGGAAGTGCTGTACTGGCATTCGGGCGATTGCGGCAAGACGAATCGTGTGTCTCTGTACCATGAACTAAGCAGCGGTGGTTACCTGGCTGAAAATGGTTTGCAGCAGGACGCGTAGAGGTTTGCGGAGGTGCCGTGGTTGATGTGACAGGCGGACGCCCATGCGGAAGGGCGAATTAGGAACCCGGACGAACGCATTGGGCGAGTGTTGATGGTGTGGATCAGAATCAGCATGAACGGTCGACATCGATGAAATTCAGGAATCGAAAGTTGGTTAGATGACGGACCTGGTTGGGCATTTTCTGGTTTTTGCGCTCGTGGCCATCGGTTTTCTGATGGCACCGCTGATCGTTGGGCGATTACTGCGGCCGAAGTTGCCGACGCCTGAAAAGGATGCCATTTACGAGTGCGGCGAACCTGCCATTGGTTCCAGTTATATTCAGTTTGACCTGCGATTTTACGTCGTGGCGCTGCTGTTCATCATCTTCGATGTGGAAGTGGCCTTCTTCTTCCCGTGGGC
>JAGQQS010000215.1 GCA_020426105.1 Planctomycetaceae bacterium | reverse complement strand
CGGCGGCCGGTTTTTTATCAACGCACGCGAATTCGTGACGTCGCTCCTTCGGAGCTTGACACATTCGATTGGGAAACGTACCTCGGGTTTGCACCCGAGGCTACCCACCACGGCTGCTCCGCAGCCAATCGCAAATCGCCCCTCTGACGCTTTGCAATCAATCGTAATTTGCATCGACCTGTATTTCGTCGTGCAAAATTGGGGCGGACTTGCCATCTCCAATTCGAAACGGTAACGTCGCGTACCATTTGATTTACAAAAACACCAATGAAAATACATCCCATGTCGACATACACGTGCCTCAAATACCATCTCATTTTCGGAACGCAGTATCGAAGGCCACTTCTCCTAAAACCAATACGTCAGGAATTGTACGCGTACATTGGTGGTATCATTCGCGACGAAGGTGGCAACCTGGATTCGATCGGCGGCATTGAAGACCACGTGCATATTCTCTGTGGCATTCCACCTCGCATTGCGGTTTCGAACATGCTGCGGGCGATCAAGGCGAGTTCGTCAAAGTGGATCAATGACAATCGACGTACAACATCTGAATTCAGATGGCAACGTGGCTTCGCGGCTTTCTCCGTCAGCAAATCAAAAATGCCCGATGTGGACTGTTACATCGGAAATCAGGAAGTACATCACCTTAAAATCTCGTTTGAAGATGAATACCGAAACTTTCTGATCCGTCATGGCATTAAATTTGAGGAGCAGTATCTGTTCGAAGACGAGCACACGGGTTAAGGCAACAGGTTTGCTAATGAAAGCATCCCATGCGATCCTTTACCTTGACGACAACGCTGAACTCCGAATCGCGGTGCTGAAACACATCGTCGATTCGCTGCTAATGTTTGGTGTCTTTTATTTGAGACGTCAGATTCCATCGAAGCGACTGTGTTGCCAACCATGACGTCAGCCATCAATCGGCATACCAGCCATCACGCCGCGGACGTATCCACAAATCCTGCGGGGGATTCGGAGCGGGGAAGTTTCAGTGTAAATGTCGTGCCTTTGCCGATTTCGCTTTCCACCCGGATTCTTCCCTGATGCGCTTCTACGATTCGCAGGCACAATGACAGCCCCAACCCCGTTCCGCCCTGGCCGCGCGCATCCGGCGTCTTGGTGGTATAAAATGATTCAAAAATGTGAGGAAGTTTGTCGTGAGGGATTCCACAGCCGGTGTCGCTGACGACAATTTCCGCCCAGCCTTCGTGAGTGTTATCCCGCACGATGAGTTTCAGTCGTCCGGCTTCCTTCATCGCCTGTCGGGCATTGACGATCAGATTCATCAGAATCTGCTGTATCTGACTGGCGTTTACCATCGCCCAGACAGGGGAGGGGGCCATCAGATCAACCGAGATTCGATGCATTTGCAGGTCTTTCTGGACGAGCACCAGCACGTCGTCCAGCAGACGTTTCAGGTCTGAAGGTTCGACACGGTCAGAAGTGTTGCGAGCATATGCCAGCATGCCTGTTGTGATTTGTGCGGCACGCTGGCCGGCGGAGAGAATCCGGTCGAACGATTTCGTCCGCATTTTTTCGTCATTATGACGCAGTCCCATTTTTGCATAATTGATGACAGTTGTCAGGATGTTGTTGAATTCATGCGTGATTGAAGATGCCAGTGCTCCGACAGAACTTAGTCGTTGAGCCCGCATCAGTTCGTCTTCAAGCATCGCAAGGCGTTTTTCGAGTTCCGCAATTCGTTGAGAATCATCCATGACAGTCTGCTGTTCCAGCGCTGGAAATTCCGCGCACAAACACCTGAGGTACCACGGCAGTATCTGTAAAGCCGTTGTTTCTGAATTTATCGGCACAATCCCACACTATCTTGCGGCGAGACCTGTTGCATTGTGGCATCAGTTGCGGCATCGGTGCAGCAGAATCTGCCGGGTTATGGTTTAAGCCCGGTTTGGCTGCGGCTGCGGCGTGCTCTTTATGCAACACAGTGTTGTCACACGACTCTATTGCATTTTTTCAACATGGGCCATCGGGGAAATTCCCCGGATTCGGTTCAAGTTGCGCTCTAGGCTTCCACAACGGCACGATGTAATTCCAACCGATCGGCATTCTGTAGCCCGTCGGCGAGGAAGCGGAATGCCACATCCATCCTGAAAGTCTGGAGACGCAGCATGCGCCTTCTCGGTAAACTGACAAAACGCACGCGAGCGGACAAAGAACGCAGTGGAGCGACGATTGCCGAAACGGCTGTCGTGCTTCCCGTGTTCTTCGTGATCCTGTTCGGGTTTATTGAGTTCGGGCATGTGTTCATGACAATCCACGCGCTGAACTCGGCCGCCCGCCGGGCGGCACGTCTGGGGGTCAGTGAAACGGCAACGACGGCAAATGTCGTGACGCTCGCCACCCAGGTTGTCAGCTCGGCAATTCCGGCGGCCAGAGCCACGATCCTTGTGAAGAATGGCGACGCCTTTGAAGTGACAGGGATGGATGCTTCAACGGTCAACTATGCGGCATTACCGGACATTGAGCTTTCCACGGCAGAACGTCGGCAACTGTTTATCGTGCGTGTCAGTGTCCCCTATTCGGACATCGCGATCCTGGGACCAAGATGGCTGGGCGGACTGACCGTCTATGGCCAGTCCGTGATGAGAAAGGAATAGAGATGAAGATGATGACCGCAATGAGACGACGACGAACAACGGTTCCCGCTCACCACAACCGCAAGGCGGCAGCGATGATGGAGTGCGCGATCACGTTGCCGGTGCTTGTGATCCTTGTCCTGGGAGTCCTTGAAATCGGATCCGGCCTGCGGGCATCCACGATCCTGCAGTCAGCCTGCCGCGAAGCCGGACGACTGACCGCGATGGACTGGAGATACATTATCCATGATAACCAGACACCCAATCAGAAAGTGGCGCAGGATCTCAAGAATTTTGTGTCTGCAGCAGGCCTCAGAGGTAACAACGCGACGGTCACAATTACCCATGCTGACGGAGATAACGCAGGCCAGACCTTTGATCTTGCCGATCCGGACAATGATCTGCAGTTTGTACGCGTGGAAGTCACGCTGCCGTATTCCAGTGTCAGTGTTTTTCCGTTGACGTACCTTGCGGGCAAGACGCTGAAAGCATCCGTCGTGATGCGGGCCACGACAAAGGGTGGATCGTTGTCGAATTGAAAATCGCAAATTGCGCGCGCTGCGTCAGCAGCGAACGTTGATGAGACAGGCTGCGAGCGAGCCTTTTTAAATCGCCGCATGTGATGACCCCGTGATGAACCGACTAACGTCATGTTGACGGCTGGATGTTTCCGGCGAACAGACACGTTGGAACGACTCCCGGTACCAACCTGTGAAGAACTTCGTAAGAAAGAGGGGACTGGAATGAAAAGAACAGATCAGAAATCCGGGGCATGGCAGTTCCGGCAGGAGCATCGGAAAGGAGTCTTCTTTGTCCTGGCGGTGATCTGCCTGATGGGGGCCATGACATTCGTTGGAATGTCAGTCGACCTCGGGATGATTACCGTCACCAAGACGCGTATGCAGGCCGCGGCAGACGCAGCAGCGCTGGCTGCGGCACAGGAGATCGTGGTTGCGGTGCGTGACGCATCATGGGATTCAGAGAGTGGTCTGGACATGGATGCCGTGCAGACCGCCGCGGCGGCTGACGCGCGAGCCATGGCGGTTTATGTTGCCGACATCAATGGATTCTATCTGGATCCCAATGTCGATGTGACGCTCGGTCGGCGACTGCTGGCAGGCGACGGCGTTTCTTATACTGAATCGTGGGGCACCGGGCCGTTCAACTGTGTTAAAGTTGATATCCGAAAAACCAATGCGAATGCGGAAGCTCCGGATGCCAAACTGCGTCTGATCTTCGCGCCAATGGCTGGTGAGCGAACGCAGTCCATCACAACAACTGCGACTGCTTTTATTGAGTCGCGTGACATCGTCTGTACCCTGGACTATTCAAGTTCGATGAATGACGACAGTTGCATGAGCACGGCGACGATCAATCGTCTGACGAAAGCCAGCGTCGAAGCCAATCTGGATGCGATCTGGAATGCGCTGGTGGACTCTGACGTGCGGTTCAGTAACGATTCAGACACGAAGAAGTTTCCTTCGACGGGTTTTGGATCGCTGAATTCTGCCGTTGGGACGACGAACAACAGCAGCAGTCTAAATGCGATTATAGCGTTGGGACTCTACACTCCCGAACAGAATTATTACGACGACTGGTCCCTCAATACCTCAGGCAGTGACTATTACTACACTGCCGCCGACGGTTACCAGTACCGGCGCTACACGCAGGGAACTTATAATGGCCAGTTGCGTAGGGCTGCCGCCAACAGCACTTCCTGGACAACTGTGGATGAAACCACTGCACCGGGCTACTTCCCGCGAATTGAAGAGTCGGCAATTCCCTTCCCTCAGGAAGGCAAAAGTTCTTCGACCGGTCTGCGCCTGGGGAAACCGTCCGTGGCGACCAGCAAGTCACGGTGGCTGGCCTATGCGGACTACGTTCGCACGAACTCGAACCTGAACAATCAGGGCTATCGATACAAATACGGCTATCGCACTCTGATGGTCTACCTGATGGAATCACGGTTTTCAAATTCACAGTCTGAAGACCTCTGGCGAGCCCCCTGCTACCCGTTTCACGGGATGAAGATGGGGATGGATACGTTCTGCCAGTTTATGACCGATTTGAGCTACGGCGATAATATCGGACTGGTGGATTATGCGGTGGAAGCACGCATTGAAAGTGGACTTACCGAAGACGGTGCCGACGCGACAGTGAATCTGGGCACAGATCTGATGTCTACCCGCTATCAGGACATCAACACGATCCAGAAACACAAGCAGGCAGGGCATTACTCAAGCAATACCGCCACAGGGGACGGCATTGCCAAGGGAATTGAGCTGCTCAATTCCAATGGTCGATACGGGGCTCAAAAAGCCATTCTGCTGATGACAGACGGACAGCCTAACATCTATCCAACGGGTTTCAGTCTTCCATCAGACTGGGACTGGAATACGTTGCTTGACTATGACGACAATGGTACCGCCGACTATACAACAAGTAACATGGCATCTCAGTATGCATTGTACCAGGCCAAGCTGGCGGCAGACCAGGACATCGTAATTCACACGTTGTGTGTGGGGGCGGGGGCAGATACTGCACTGCTCAGAGCGATTGCAAAAATCTCCGGTGGTTATGACATCATCGTTCCGGCAGGGACGTCGGTAGCCGCACAGGAATTACTGCTGCGAGAAGCGTTCGGGGTACTTGCCGGACAGGTTCCACCTGCCCGACTGGTTGTAGCACCCGAATAGTTGTACCACTGTCGATTCAGGGCCGATGAAAGGGATTGACAGGAACCGCGTGATGAAAGTCACGCGGTTTTTTGTTTGCCCAGCGAAGCATCACTGCAGGTTTTGAAGCTGTCCCCGCAATCGTTTAACCCGACCCGAAGGGGGAGGATTCGTCGAGAATACCTTGCCTTTGTCATTGGGCTGCACGGTTTGGGGGCCAATGAGCGACAAATTCAACCGCGCGCTGGATTATCAGGAGTCTTGTCCGTTCGACAATCCAGGCCCACTCCGCAAGACCGAATTCCACTGTGCCGTTGCCAGTTTCAAACTCAGACGGATGAAGTCGTTGATGATTGTCAACATGGGGGGACGAGACCCCTGCCGAGCCGTTGCTCCGCGGAAACTCACGGCTCAGCAGGAGCTTGGCTCTCCCGGAATTGGACCCTTGGACGAACTACCTAAATCCACGACTGCACCCACTCGGGCAACGGCTTGCAATCGACGATCATTTCTGTCATGTTTGCTGTTCTGAATGGACGGCATTGATCGTAAATTTTACTGGACCGCGGCAAAACTTTTCTGGATCACGAATCCGACATATGAGTCCGCAGCGAAAACAGCAGGTTGATACGCGCGTCGTTGTCGAAACACCCGAAGGCGCGGACTTTGAATTTGTGATCGCCGGGCCCGGAACGCGGGCCGTCGCGTGGTTACTGGATGAAATAATTCAGGTGTCCGTATTGCTGGCTCTGCTCATCGTTTCAATGTTCCTGTGGCCATTCGGTGAAGCCGGAGTTGGTCTCGGAATCGGCGGAATGATGATCGCTAAATTTCTGCTGGACTGGTTTTATTTCGGCTTATTTGAAGCGTTCTGGAATGGACAGACACCGGGAAAGCGCAGCGTGGGACTGCGTGTTGTCCGATCAAACGGGACGCCGGTCGATGCCAGCAGCGCGATTGGCAGAAACTTCCTGCGAGCGGCGGATATGCTGCCGTTCTTTTACACGATCGGTATGATCTCGATGCTGATGACTCGCCGCCTGCAGCGGCTGGGCGATTTGATTTTCGATACGATGGTCATTGATGAACGACGGGAATGGATCAGCCGATCGGGTGGGCTCACGGCAAACATTGAAGCCCTGCAGCGCGGGGAGTGTCTGCGTCGTTTCAGTGTCCCGGAACGTACGCTCGCTGTGATTGAACGATTGTTTGAGACCGACCGGATCATTTCAGAAGCCCGTCGCGAAGAGATTTCCAGGCCCCTGAGCGAAGCGCTGCGCGGTCGGTTGGGCTATGTGGATCCACCGCCGGACCCACGCAATCCGCATGTGTACTTTCGCTCTCAGGGGCTTCGACACACACAGTTTATTCTTCGGGTACTTAAAACATTTGCCGACAATCCCCAGGGCATAAAACCCGTGACAAATGCCCAACGCCGGCAGAGGCGTTCGATGTCGAAGTCAGTGGCTGTCCGACAGGTGGCTGACGAGACAGACGACCTGGAAATGGCAGATATTCTGGACGAGGGTCCGACGGAACAGGTGAGGGCACGCCGTGAATCGTGAGCGGTTTATCAGAGAACGTCGGTCTGACTGGCAGCGCTTCGAGGGCCTCGTCTCACAACTCCGGGAAAAACGGCAGCGCACCTGGGCCAGTCGTGACGTGGCGGACCTGTCCCGACTGTATCGATCAATCTGTTATGACCTGTCGCTCGTGCAGTCGCGGGAATGGGGGGCTCGGCTTGAACAGTATCTCAACGATCTTGTCGCGCAGGGGCACAACGCGCTGTATCGATCCGCGCCAACATCCTTGTCCATGGTGTGGGATTTTTTTGCCTTCGAATTTCCTCGAACATTTCGTCGCCACAGACGCGCATTCTTTCTGGCACTTGCTTTATTTCTGATTCCATTCCTTGTGTCGACCTATGTCGGCAGCCAGCGTCCTGATCTGGCGGAAATGATTGCCGGCAAAGAAGCGCTGGAATCGGCACGCGCTGGTTTCAGCGAGGAGTTGTACACGGAGATGGACTCGCGATATGCCGGTGAACGTTCGTTGATGGCAGGTTTCTATGTAAGGAACAATACGGGAATCGCGTTTCAGGCCTATGCTTTGGGGGCATTCGTGGGACTGGGGACCTGCTACACGCTGTTGTCGAACGGCATCTCGATCGGTATGGTGAACGGCTACATTGTATCCGCAGGATATCCGACGACAGAAAACTTTTTCAGCTTTGTTATTTCGCACGGATCGTTTGAACTGACGGCCATCGTCATCGCCGGTGGCGGGGGATTTGTGCTGGCTCAGGGACTGCTCTTTCCCGGGCAGCGGACGCGCATGGATGCACTGCGGTATCATGGCCTTGAATCACTGAAACTGGCTCTGGGAGCAGGGGCGATGCTGGGGATTGCGGCAATGCTGGAGGGCTATTTTTCTCCCTTGCCGATTGCTCCGGCGGTCAAGTATGTTGTCGGGACCTGCCTGTGGCTGCTCGTGATTTTCTATCTGTCATTTTGCGGTCGGGGAGGCTCGGCGCATGAAGATTGAAGATTGTATTGTGACGGTTGAGCGGCGTTCTGTGGGCGGCTGTCTGGACCTCGCC
>JAGQQS010000214.1 GCA_020426105.1 Planctomycetaceae bacterium | reverse complement strand
CTACGATTATGACGCGCCGTTTTTTTTTTTTTTTTCGATCAGTTCGCCGCATGGCGTCTTCAGCATTCCCGACGAAGATCCGGCATGGGCCATTTATAAAGATAAGCCCTGGCCGGAACAGGTTCGTCGTTATGCGGCGATGGTCACGATGGTGGATCGTCAGGTGGGCGAAATTCTGAAGCTGCTGCAGGATCTGGGCATTGAAAAGAATACGCTGGTCTGTTTCAGCGGAGACAATGGCGGCGCCGACTATTTTGCCACTCGCGAAGTTCCCCGAGGATTTTTCGGAGCCAACGTGAATCCGGAGACTCAGGCCGAGTACCGGGGCAAAAAAGGAAATCTGTATGAAGGCGGTCTACGAATTCCCTTTCTGGCTCGCTGGCCCGGAAAGATTCCTGCAGGCAAAATCAGTGATCATTTGAGCTACTTCCCGGATATCCTTCCCACAGTGGCAGAAATCACTGGCGCGACTCCGCCTTCAGACATCGACGGCATCTCGCTGCTGCCGGAACTGATTGGCGAAGCCGCCGCCGGTCACGCTCAGGAAAATCACCAGTATCTGTACTGGGAAATCGGAGGACAAACGGCCATTCGGCAGGGAACGTGGCGAGCCGTCCAGCCTCGACCAAAGGCAGAATGGGAACTGTATGACCTGGCCACGGATCCGGGGGAAACCAGGGATGTTGCAGGCAGCCATCCGGACATTGCTGCAAAGTTAAGCCAGCTGGCTCAGGAAGCACATTCGCCGGTTCAGGAGGGCACGTTTTCTCGACTGGATCGGCACGAACGCGATCGACGTGCGAAGTTTGGCAAACATGACGAGCCTCAACCAGCGCCCGGTCAAAAGAAGAAATCGGCGAAGGTCAGTATGCCCGTGGAAGGCATGCTGTCGAACAAGCCGTGGAAACTGCTTCGAGTCAGCAGCGAAAACACCGGCAACAACAAGTACGCGGCCAACGCCATTGATGGAGACCCCGAGACACTTTGGCATACTCGATTTTCGCCCGACACCGATGTTCCGCCGCATGAACTTGTGATCGATCTGGGAGCCGAACATCAGGTCCGCGGCCTGGTCTACCTTGCTCGACAGGACGGAGGCTGGAACGGCGCTGTCAAAGACATTCAATTCTGTGTCAGTTCTTCGCCGGACAACTTCGGTGATCCCGTCGCATCAGCCACGCTGACGCGGACTCGAGCACCGCAGACCGTGAAGTGCAAAGAGACTCGAGGGCGCTACCTGCTGGTTCGAGCCCTCTCTGAACTGAACGGTCACCTGTTTGCCAGCGCCGCAGAAATCGGCGTGATGGGCGAATAACGTTCGAACTGCTTGATGACCCAATGACAGGATGTCAGCGACATGAAGAACCAAACCGATCAACTGGTGTATCAGCCTGGCCCCGAACCACATTCCGTACGAACAGCCGACGGCAGGGTGCTGGCAGTTCCACAGGGCTGGGAACTGCTGCCACCCGGAGACGCCGGGCTGACTCGGCGAGTCAAAGCGGCTGGAGATCACTGGGTTGTGCAGGAGAAGAAGGGACGTCGTACCTTCTCACACGGAGTCTGGGCGCCCGCAGACACGATTCGACGCATTCGTCAGGAGCTGGATGCCGAACGTTCTACAGACAGCTATGCCAAACGGAAAGTGGCCGACGCTAAACGTCGAGAGAAAGTTCAGGAAGCCTACGTGGAAGATTTTCACGGAGCCGTTCTTCAGTTTCTGAACTTTCACCCGTCGCATGCAAAGATTGCTCAACAGGTTGCGAATCTCGTTTCCGCCCATGCGACGCCGGTCGGCAGCGGCACGGTGGCGCGGACCGCGCGGATTCCGCTGGAACGGCGGGCCGCGGCGGCCGTGATCGCGTGGCTCCGGCACCAAACGACCGGGTACGATCAGATGCGGATTGCGCGCATCCGCGGCAAGCGCCGCGAGGTACGTAGAATGCTCGCCCAACGGTCGCACGAACTGCTCGACCGCTATCGCCGCGGGGCCGACATCGACGCCGACTGCCCACTGTGGCGTGTGCTGCAAGCACCCGCCGGCGGGGCCGACGCCCAAGTGTAAACTGGCGCGCTCAGCCTGCCAGTTCGTCACGGACCGCGGCGAATTGCTCCGCAGCGAATTGCAGTTCGTCCTCGGTATGGGCGGCCGAGACCTGAACGCGAATGCGCGCCTGGCCCAGCGGCACCACCGGGTAAGAAAAGCCGATGACGTACACGCCGCGGCCGAGCAATCGATCGGCCATGTCGGCTGCCAGACGGGCGTCGCCCAGCATGACCGGCACGATCGGATGCTCGCCGGGGAGAATCTGGAAGCCGCGCCGCGTCATCTCCTCGCGAAACATGCGCGTCAACACCATCAGTCGATCGCGCAATTCGGTGGAGCGGCTGGCGATCTCGAGCGCTTTGAGCGATCCGGCGACGATCGGCGGGGCCAAGGTATTGGAGAACAGGTAAGGACGCGAACGCTGCCGCAAAAGGTCGATCAACTCGCGGCGTCCGCTGGTATAGCCGCCGCTGGCCCCGCCCAACGCCTTGCCAAAGGTGCCGGTCGTCAGGTCGATGCGTCCCAACACGCCGCAGTGTTCGTGGGTACCGCGCCCCGTCGGTCCCCAGAAGCCGGTCGCGTGGCAGTCGTCAAAATGCACTAAGGCGCCGTACTTGTCGGCCAACTCGCAGATTTGATCGAGCTTGGCGACTGAACCGTCCATCGAGAACACGCCGTCGGTCGTGATGAGCGTGGTGCGGGCATTGGCGGCGGCCGCCGCCTGCAGCTGCGTTTCCAGCTCCTCCATGTTTCCCGAGGCGTAACGATAACGCCGCGCCTTGCACAACCGCACGCCGTCGATGATCGAGGCGTGGTTCAACTGGTCGCTGATGACCGCGTCTTCCTCGCCGAGCAGCGTCTCGAACAAACCGCCGTTGGCGTCGAAGCACGACGAATACAAGATCGTATCTTCAGTCCCGAGAAACTGCGAAACCGCCTCTTCCAACTGCTTGTGCGGCTGCTGCGTCCCGCAGATGAACCGCACCGAAGCGAGTCCGTAGCCCCAGCGATCGAGCGCCTCGTGAGCCGCCTGAATGATTTCCGGATGATCGGCCAATCCCAAATAGTTGTTGGCGCACAGGTTGATCACCTGCGCCCCGTCGGCGAGCTCGATGCGGGTCCGCTGCGGAGACGCGATCAAACGCTCGCGCTTGGTCAAACCGGCCGATTCGATCTCTTGCAGCGCGTCGCCGTAACGGGTCAGTGATGCCATCGCGATCTCTCTCTCTTTCCAATATCCCCAGCTTCAAGCAGCGGCCGGCGCGGTTGCCGCACTACGCGCGTCCAATCCGGTGCGTGCACAGCCGCTCTCTCAGACGCACCGCCAGTCCAGCACCACCTTGCCCGACTGCCCGCTGCGCATGGCGGCGAAGCCTTGCTCGTACTCGGTATACGGCAGGCGATGCGTAATCACCGGCGAGATATCAAGCCCGCTTTGCAGCATGACCGTCATCTTGTACCAGGTGTCGTACATCTCGCGCCCATAAATGCCTTTGATCGTGATCATATTGAACACGACCGTATTCCAATCGATCGACATCTCGCTTTCCGGGATGCCGAGCATGGCGATCTTGCCGCCGTGGCACATGTTCGCCAGCATGTCGCGAAAGGCGCGGGCGTTGCCCGACATCTCCAGGCCCACGTCGAACCCCTCAGTCATGCCCAGTTCACGCTGCACGTCGGCCAACTGCGTGGTGCGTACATCCACCGCCCGCGTCACGCCGACCCGCTGGGCCAGCTCGAGGCGGTACGGATTGACGTCTGTGATTACGACGTACCGAGCCCCCGCATGGCGCACGACCGCCGCAGCCATGATCCCGATCGGCCCAGCACCGGTAATCAGCACGTCTTCGCCCAGCACCGGAAACGTCAGCGCCGTGTGCACCGCATTGCCCAGCGGATCGAAAATCGCCGCGACGTCCGGGTCGATGCCGGGCGCATGATGCCAGACGTTGGTCATCGGAAGCACCAACTGCTCGGCGAACGCCCCCGGTCGATTCACGCCAATGCCTTG
>JAGQQS010000213.1 GCA_020426105.1 Planctomycetaceae bacterium | reverse complement strand
AACGGTGGACCCATAGTTCGACGGCGAGCTGTAGAACATCCACATCACCAGCATAAAGCCGATGACACCCAGAATTACCATGGTTCCGAAACTGCGTCTGCGGGGATCGCCGCCTGAGCCATCGCCGGATTTCTGATTGGACGGCCCGGGAGAGTTGTCTCCGGATTGCTGATCCATGCGAACGTATTTCCTGACTGGGATTACTGATGCATTCAATGCTGGTAAATCGGTAACGGCAGAGGCGCAGCGGAATGCTGCCCTGTACGTCGGACCGGGTCGTAAAGCGTAGCGGAGCCGTCCTTATCCCGCAATTGAAAGCGCATGTTTGCGAGATTCTTCAATAATGGCATTACCAATCTCCAAGCTCCTGCGACAGTTCGCACCAGCGTTCTTCGACTTCCGCGAGTTCTTTGGCGACCGCTTCAATTTGCGTGTGCAGTGTCATGGCTTTCTTTGCGTCGGAAGTGTTCAGCATTTCCGCATTAAGTGCCTTCCGCTGTTCATCGAGCTTCGCGATACTTTTTTCCAGATTGCGAAGCGTCTTTCTCTGCTGGTGAATATCCTTACCCGAAGAAGGCTTTTCAACCTTACTGCCCGCACCTTTGCCTGCGGGAGCGGCGGCCATCCGGTGTGTGGCACGCTCCCGCTCACCTTCTTCAATTTCCTTGTTCACATAATAGATGTAGTCATCATACTTGCCAGCGTAATTCCGCGCGCGGCCGTCGCGTACTTCAATGATGTTGGTGGCCACCCGACGGACAAAGTGACGATCGTGGCTAGTGAACAATACTGTACCTTTGTAGGCAAGCAGTGCTTCTGCCAGCGACTCAACCGTTTCCACGTCCAAATGGTTCCCGGGTTCGTCCAGCACGAGGATGTTGTATGTCCCCAGCAGCAGTCCTGCCATACACAGACGCGCCCGTTCGCCACCTGACAGAACTTTGATCGGCTTCTTCGTATGTCCACCACGAAACAGCAATGATCCGGCACAGGCGAGACACTCCTGAGTCGTGGTCCCCGGTTTCGCTTTGTACTCAAGGTATTCAAGCACCGTCTGATCCGGGGGCAATGTCGTGTAAACATGCTGAGCATAAACGCCGATTTCGCAGCCATAGCCCCATTTAACTTTTCCATCTACCGGCTTGAGCGAATCAACCAGCGTTCTCAGCAGTGTGGTTTTCCCCTGACCATTGTCACCCACAATAGCAGCCCGTTGCTGATGTTCTACCTCCAGCTCAATGCCCGTTGCGACGGCTTTTCCATCGTAGCCGATGCTTAGATCCATGCACCGCACGGCTGGCCCCTGTCGAGGCTCGATCTGCGGCGCTCGGATATGAGCTGTCGGCAGATCCACTTCGATTTCTTCGAGACTCAGCCGATCCAGTTGTTTTTGCTTCGATCGAGCCTGACTGGCGCCTGTGGCTCGGGCTTTGTTCTTGTCAATGAATCGCTGCAACTGCTTCTGTTTGGCCAGCACGCCGGTGTTTGTGCGTTCCGCACGGATTTTCGCTTCTTCAACCTGCTTTAGATATCCGGCGATCTTTCCATTGTACATGGTGAGCCGTCCGCGATTGACGTCCAGCGTCTGATCACATGTCGCCGTCAGGAATTCGCGATCATGCGAAACAATGAGACAGGCTGCAGGAAAATGTTTCAGAAAATGCTCCAGCAGGATCTGAGTACGCAAGTCCAGAAAGTTTGTTGGTTCGTCCAGCATCAACAGGTTCGGATCGTGCAACAGCAATGCCGCCAGCTTTACGCGCGTCTGCCATCCGCCGGAAAGACCTTTCACGGGGCCATTGAGATAAAGCCCCTTCAATTCGAACTCAGCGGCAACTTCGCCACATTTCCAATCCGGCTGTCCGCTGTCCCGCATCAGAAAATCCA
>JAGQQS010000018.1 GCA_020426105.1 Planctomycetaceae bacterium | reverse complement strand
CCTGCACAATGGCTCGATCATCAGACCTAAAAATCGGCGATTGCGGCATCTGAGTCAAACGAGGACGTGGCAGAATGAAACTTGGACTGATCAACAGCGCCTGGGCGCAGGCCGGGCGGGACACGGCGTGGGGGATTCGAAAAACCCGCGAGATCGGGTTCGACTGTATCGACATTTTTACTGACCCTCTGGACATCGACGTCCGGGAACGGAAATTGATTCGTCGTGAGTGCCGTGAAGCAGAGTTGCCGATTATTTCTGTCTGCTGTGTGGCGACAGGGTTGATCGATTTCAATCCCTCGGTGCAACGGTTCCATCTGTCGCGATGTGAAAAATATCTGGATTTGTGCTACGAACTGGAGGCTGAAAATCTGCTGTTGGTGCTGGGCGAGTACATTTGGAATCAGGAGGTTATTCCTCCGCAGGAACAATGGAAAACCGGCATCGAGAACTGCCGAAGGCTGGGCGATTACGCTGATGAACTGGGTCTGAAGATTGCGCTGGAACTGGAGCCGTTTCAGCTGTCGCTGGTCAACAACGTCGACAGCATGGTTCGTTTTCTGGAGGAAGCCGGGCATCCGGCGCTGGGGGCCAATATTGATGTGTCGCATCTGCAGTTGGCCGGTGTGAAACCGGACGAGGTCGCTCGCCTCAGAGATCTTGCAATTCATGTTCATATCTCAGATTGCGACGGAAAACGTCATGGCGACCTGCCTCCGGGACGGGGCGTCGTGGACTTTACGGGTTACCTCGATGCGATCGCGAAGCTCAACATGCGTGGTGCCGTATCAATCGAACTCGAATATTCACCGGAACCCGACCGCGTCGAAGAGTGGGTACGCGAAGCGTTTGCATCTACGGCGACGTTGATGAAGAATGCAGGGCTTCGCGAACAGGACTAGAGAACAAGAAACGGATTCGCCATGGCTCGCACAGCGCTGATCACGGATGACAACGTCGCGATCAACATGTTTGAACTCAAATCCGGCACGGGACCAGACATGCTGATGCTGCATGGAGTCGGTCGAGCCGGCCGGACATTTTCGGCTTTTGCTGCCATGCTGCCGGATCAGCTTCGAATTTCCGCGATTGATTTCAGGGGCCACGGGAATTCAGGGCGCGCCGATGGACGCTATCTGGTTGCCGACTATGTGCATGACGCTGCGGCAGCGTTGAACGCCATTGGCCGTCCCACGATTGTCTACGGACATTCTCTGGGAGCGTTGGCCGCCGTCTCTGTAGCGGCCAAACTGCCGCGAAGTGTATCCGCGATTGTGCTTGAAGATCCCCCCTCGGCAGCGTTTTGGAAGACGATCACCACCACGAACTATCATCCGACGTTCGTCGCGATGCGGACCTGGGCCAGTCGCACCGACCTTTCAACAGGAGAAATTGCGTTGCAGCTCGGTGATGTCCGGATGCTGCCGACCGCTGACGGCAGAATTGTAAAACTGGGGGACGTCCGCGATGCCGTCTCGCTCCGATTCACCGCCAGCTGTCTCCGGCAACTCGATCCGCTCGTCATGCAGGCCGTCCTCGAACAGGACTGGCAGGCGGGACTCGAATTTGAGGCCTCACTGGCGGCAGTCAGCTGCCCGGTCCTGTTACTGCGAGGAAATCCGGCATTGGGGGGCATGTTGCCGGAGGAGGATGCGAAACGTTTCGCCGGTCAGACGCGCGACTGTACACGGATCGATGTTCCAACCGCCGGCCATTTACTGCATCTGCAGGCGAGAGTTGATGCCTCGTCACACACTTCCGCCTTTATTGAATCCCTGTGAGCGTCCATTTTGCGAGGAACATGCTTAACCGCAGGAACCGCCATCGCGTCGGCAGATGATCCGCATTAAACTCCGGCCGGTTCCTTGCTTCACTTTTATCAATTACGGGATTTCGAATGGCTTCCGTGCTTGTCACCGGCGGTGCCGGTTTTCTGGGTAGTCACCTCTGCGATCGACTCATTGAGCGTGGCGACGACGTGATCTGCGTCGATAATTTTTTCACGGGTTCAAAAGAAAATGTCCGGCATCTGCTGGGGCATCCGCGGTTCGAGCTGATTCGGCATGACATTGTCCATCCCCTGTACGTTGAAGCCGAACGAATATTCAATCTGGCATGTCCTGCTTCCCCCGAGGCCTATCAGTTCAATCCGATCAAGACGATCAAGACATCAACGGTCGGCATGGTCAATATTATGGGACTCGCAAAACGCTGCGGTGCGCGGGTGCTGCATGCTTCGACGTCCGAAGTCTACGGAGATCCTCAGGTGCATCCCCAGACGGAAGATTATTGGGGGCACGTCAATCCGATCGGCCCGCGCAGTTGTTATGACGAAGGCAAACGCATCGCAGAATCGCTGATGATGAATTATCACGAAGCCCATGGAACCGAGATTCGCATTATCAGAATCTTCAACACATACGGACCTCGCATGGCACCGGATGACGGACGCGTTGTCTCGAACTTCATCATGCAGGCTCTGAAAGGGGAACACATTACGGTCTATGGTGACGGGCTGCAGACGCGTTCCTTCTGCTACTGCGATGATTTGATCGCAGGCATGTTGAAGCTCATGGATCAGAATGAACATACAGGACCGGTGAACATCGGCAATCCAGTGGAAAACACGATGCTGGAACTGGCCGAAGCTGTGATCAAAGCGACCGGCAGCAAATCACGAATTGTGCACCACCCGCTGCCAAAAGACGATCCGCAAAAACGCTGCCCGGATATCAGCCGCGCCAAAAAATGGCTGGGGTGGGAACCTCAGGTCAAACTGGCGGACGGTCTGCACAAGACGATTGAGTGGTATCGCAAAAAAATCGCCGAGAGCACTCCCGGATAGTCATATTCCACACCTGAGCTCCATTCGTATATTCGGACAACATGAAAAATATACTCGTTACCGGTGCTGCCGGATTCGTTGGAATGCATACCGCAGCTCGCCTGCTGGAGCGTGGCGATCATGTCGTTGGCATCGACAACCTGAACGACTATTACTCCGTGCAGCTCAAACGTGACCGGCTTGCGCAGTTGACGGCACACTCGGGATTTCGATTCGAAAAACTGGCGCTCGAAGACCGCAGCGGCATGGCCGAACTGTTTGCTGCGAACAAATTTGACAGCGTAATTCATCTGGCTGCTCAGGCGGGCGTGCGTTATTCACTGACAAATCCGCATGCTTATGTCGATGCTAATCTGGTGGGCTTTGTGAACGTGCTCGAATGCTGCCGTCATCAGCAGGTTGCGCACCTGACCTATGCGTCGTCCAGTTCTGTCTACGGAGCAAATCGAAAGATACCATTTTCCGTCGAGGATCGCGTTGATCATCCGGTCAGCCTTTACGCCGCGACCAAAAAAGCCAACGAGCTGATGGCGCACACGTATGCGCATCTCTACCGGCTTCCCATGACTGGACTGCGCTTCTTCACCGTTTATGGTCCCTGGGGGCGTCCGGACATGGCCCCCTTCATCTTCACAGGCAAGATTCTCGCTGGCGAACCGATCGATGTATTCAACGAAGGACGCCAGGCACGCGACTTCACCTATATCGACGACATCGTCGAAGGCGTCGTTCGCACCATGGACAAAATTGCAGAGCCCGACCCTGCATGGTCGAGTGATGATCCCAACCCCGCGACCTCGCGCGCGCCCTACCGGATCTACAACATCGGCAACAACAAGCCGGTGCCATTGGAGCACTTCATCGCCCTGATCGAGAAAGAAACCGGACGCACCGCGACCAAGAACCTTCTTCCAGCCCAGCCCGGCGACGTGCCGATGACCTATGCCGACGTCGATGCCCTGACCGAAGCCGTTGGCTTCAAACCCTCCACATCGATCGAGGATGGAATGAAGCGCTTCGTAGCCTGGTATCGCGACTACTACAAAGTCTAGCGGACGACGATCCCAGCTATGCGCCTCAGCCTTTCGCGCCCTTGCGGATGGCCGCGATGTTCTCGGCATAGGCCTTCTGCGTGCCGCCCTT
>JAGQQS010000017.1 GCA_020426105.1 Planctomycetaceae bacterium | reverse complement strand
CGCACTGCTGGAGACGCTACCGCCGACTGTCCCACCTCTGGAGATCCACGAAGCAGTGGACGGTCAACAGGCTGTTGCGCTGGCCGAAAAACACCAACCACAGGTGATCCTGATGGACGTGCAGATGCCGATTCTGGATGGAATTCAGGCGACACGCGCCATTCGGGAAATCGAACGAGGTTCCGGAAGAAGAATTCCCATCGTCGCGATGACAGCACATGCGATGCCGGGGGATCGGGAAGCCTGCACAGCGGCCGGCATGGACCGATATCTTTCCAAACCATTGGATGCCAGGCTATTGTTGAAAACCATCGAACAACTGCAGCAGCCGCGCATCGCCTCCCGGGAACTGTTAAATTCCTTCGTGACGAAGTCCGGGTTCTGGCGAATGAAACAGGAACAGTCCGGTTCAAAGCCTGTGGCGGTTAAAGGAGAAACACGCGTGTCTGATGCATCGCATCCTGTAAAACTGTGGAAGCCAGATGTCGCATTGCGCAGAATGGGGGGCGACATCGAATTACTTGCCAGTATGGTCGACTATTTTACGATGGACTCGCCGAAATTGCTGGCAGACCTGCAGCGAATGATCGAAAACGGCGATTCCGTGGAGGCGGCCCGCGCCGCGCACAGTCTGAAAGGATTGTGCTCAAACTTCGAAGCGGCAGAGGCGACACAGGCGGCATTGGAAACGGAGATGGCCTGTTTGTCCGGCAAGTTGACTGAATCCGAAATTTCTCTGCCACGCCTGTCGGAGAAGTTTGCTAACCTGTCACAGGAACTCGTTGCATGGAAAAATCAACAGGCACGGGGTGAATGACTTCAGTAACCGCGTGGCATGATCCAGGCCGTGAAGAGTCCTGATGGTTTCAGAATACATTTCCTGATCGATTGCTGCATTCATTTTTCGGTCCAATATGGGACACCTTCGCAGGTCAACAATCGCCATGCGTCTGTTGACGAGGTCTGCTGCTGTGCACTGTACACGCGAAACGGCCCCGACTGAAAGACAATCGGAAGGTTCCATGGAAACCGATCACGGATCGGCTCCGTTTCCAGAACATCCGCCACGATAAAGCGGTGACCACAATTTTGCACAGTGCGCTCGATCTCCGCTCGGCGTGACGGAAACAGCTCCAGCAATGAACTGATTCCGACATATCGGGATGACGGCGGAATCTGCAGCGCGGTGTAGAAGTGAATGCAGTGAACGTTGTAGCAGGTGACATCACCAGCCTGCACGTGTTGACTTTGCAGAAATTCCACTACCGGTACAAAATGCTGCCAGTCAGGGAGCGGGACACATGCCAGCGTTTCCCGAAGTTGTGGCGAACTCCCGGATCGGAAACATGAGACCCAGTTCGCGATCTTTGGCGGCTGCAGTTGAGGTGAGACGATTAATGTCAGCCCCGCAAAGGCTGTAACTGCTGTTCTCCTGACCTGCAGTGGCAGCCTCCATTCGCCCATCGATACCACGGCGATGGCCAGGATCACGGGCGGGACCTGAATATAGTCCATGGAGTGTTGCAGAAGAACCGCCTGAGCCAGCCAGCTCAGATATATCGCGGCCATCAGCGTGGCTGTTTGCGGGCTGTTTTCGAAATGATGCCGTGAAAGCCGATATTCAACAGGAACAGGCCCGGAACGCGCCGTCCACGCCCGTTTCATCATGTGGATTGATTGGCCGATTGCCAGAATGTGCACGATCCACCAGGGATGGAAGTGGACCAACATGGCGCCGACTCGTTGCCAGCTCCGGCGGCTGCGCGCTGCGGCAACATATTCCGGATTCCAGTTTAACTGCATCTCCCAGAAATGTGGCCAGGCACCGGACTGTAACAGCCATGACACTCCAGGCACAGCCGCCAGAATGCCCCCCAGAATTACCCACCGCAAGCGCTGCAGTTCTGAACGGCGATCCCACTGGAGCCAAAGGTCAATACCAAACACGGTAATCGCAGTAATGGCGACGTGCGGTTTAATCCAGAAAGCGATTCCCCAACAGAGTCCTTCTGCAATTGCCTGCAGACGGTCGTGGGTCCGTTTGGCACTGGCAGACGGCAGGTACGACCTGATTCGCAGAGTTGCGGCGACAGCAACGGGCAACAGCATCCACGAATCACGCTGACAATGACACCATTCGCTTCTGGACAGATAAAATGTCGCCATCGTCAGCAGGGTCACAGTAGTTTTCGGATCCAATCGGCAGGGGCGGCATTGAGAGCTGCCGGCCTTCAGATCCGGAAATTTCTGCTTGCGCGGAATCATTGCCAGAAGCAGACAAGCGGCAGAAACGATCAAAAGGTCAAAACACCGCATCAGTTCCGACGACCAACCGACGATACTGCGAATCAACAGGTGGATCCACACAGCGCCCGGCAGATTGGGTTCCAGAATATCCCGATACATCACACCGCCGCCGAGAACGTTCCGGGCTTGCAGGTCATACAAGACTGTATCCGAGGTGATCGGCATGCAGACCACGATCGGCAGCGAGATCAGTAACAGCAACATCAGCGCGGGGACTGACCAGCGAACTGGCAGAACCGGAGCATCGACAGAATCTGAGGTTGATAGAGCCATGAAGTTCGAGCAAAACCGGAAATTTCTCTTGAGAGGGGATCGTTGAAGTGTGCGTCACGCGGCCCTGGCGGAGCGAATGTTGGGCGACGTTGCAGAAAATGAACATGTTTCGAAATCCGACTGTCCGTTTTCTGCGGTTCGATCCGTTTATTCTGCCCAGGAGGTCCTGCAACATTGCGATCCCGATGTGCAGCAGAATTCGCGCTAACACAAATGTCGCCTGCCGGAGTGTCCGGAGGTTCGGAGAAAGAGGGGCCTCTGAACAGGGAGCGTTTGGGTGGGGTTTCAATCCAGTTTGGGTGCCGCGGTTTTGAAAGTCTGGACATCTGGTATCATCATCAAAGTTCCCACATCCGTTAAAGGATTGCTCCTGCTATGCTTCTACAACAGGTTTCCGATTCTGTGATCCCGCCGCTGCCGAATGATCGAACGACAGGGATTGGCTGTGTGGGGGCAGGCTTTATTATGGCGGACTGCCAGCTGGTTGCTTATCGTCAGCACGGACTTAATCCGGTTGCGATTACATCGCGTACCCGAGCGGCCGCCAGTGCTGTGGCCATGCGGCACAATATCGCAGCGGTTGTTGATTCCATTGAGCAGGTGGTGGCACATCCGGAAGTTGAGATTCTGGACGTTGCTGTGCCACCGGATTGTCAGGCTGAAGTGATCCGCCGCGCCGTACGCGCGCCGCATCGTCTCCGCGCGATCCTCGCCCAGAAGCCACTTGGCATCAACTACCGTGAGGCACTGGAGCTCGTGAAACTGTGCGAAGACGCCGGGATCGTCCTGGCCGTCAATCAAAACATGCGATTCGATCAGTCCGTCCGCGCCTGCCAGCACCTGATCGAGTCTCATACGCTGGGATCCCCGGTCCTTGCGACGATCGATATGCGCGCTATTCCACACTGGATGCCATGGCAGGAACGTCAGGGGTGGGTGACTCTGCGGATTATGAGTATCCATCACCTTGACACATTCCGCTACTGGTTGGGTGAACCGGAGCGTGTCTTCGCGAGTGTGGCGCCGGATCCGCGTACCTCTCAAAAATTCAGACACGATGACGGGATTGCACTGTACATCCTGGAATTTCCCGGCGGTGTGCGTGCCTCTGCATGGGACGATGTGTGGAGCGGTCCGGCACGCGAAGGCAGTGCGTCCGATATTGGAATTCGCTGGCGTGTCGAAGGCACACAGGGGCTTGCGCGTGGCACAATCGGCTGGCCGGCATATCCGTTGCGTGCTCCCAGTACGCTGGATTATTCAACTGTCCGCGATGGCGGGACCTGGCATTCGCCACGGTGGGACAGCGTCTGGTTTCCGGACGCGTTCATTGGACCGATGGCTGAGTTGCTTTGTGCGCTGGAACAGAACCGTGCCCCCACCATTGGTGCACGCGACAATCTGAATACAATGGCATTGGTCGATGCGTGTTACTTATCCGCTGCGGAACACCGGGCTGTGAGTCCACAGGAAATCGTGGCTTCCGCTGCGTGACAAGGACATATCTGCATCTGCCCAGGGTCGCGGGCCACGGCCCTTGCATCAATTTTTGAATATCCCAGAATTCACACACAGTTCAGAAGACGGAATTTTTATGGTTCGGCTCGATCGCATTTACACTCGGGGCGGCGATCAAGGGATGACAAGTACCGGAGATGGTCAGCGAGTTTCCAAGCTGCATCCACGGATTGTCGCTGGTGGCGCTGTCGATGAAACGAACTCGGCGATCGGGATGGCGCTCTCAGCCGGGGCATCCTCAGAGTTGAATGATGTCCTGATTGAATTGCAGCAATTCCTGTTTGATCTGGGTGCGGACATCTGCGTACCGCTGCCCGCTGAAGGGCAATCGGATTTGCTGCCATCACGAATTTCTGTCCACAATGCAGAACATCTGGAACAGCTTATTGACCGCTTCACGGTGCGCCAGGCTGCTTTAAATAGTTTTGTTCTGCCAGGCGGCTCACCGGCAGCGTCGCACCTGCACTTCGCGCGGAGCGTCTGTCGCAGGGCGGAACTGGAGGTGTTGAGATTGCAGGAAACGGTGGCCGTCAATGCTGCAATCGCGATTTGCCTCAATCGCCTTTCTGATTTGCTGTTTGTGCTGGCACGCGCCGCGAACGACGATGGCCGGAAAGATGTGCTGTGGCAGCCTGAGCGTCATTTAGACCGCGCATAAATGGCGGTGGTCCAATCCTTCAGACGCAGACTTTCTCTGAACTATTCCCAGGCCTTATCTGCCAGCGCTTTATTGGTATCAATCCATGCCTTCAGGGCCACCTGATCGGCTTGCGGGATTCTGGCATTGTTCACAACCAGCGGAACAGCAATTTTGAGGGCCAGTTCTCCGGACTCTTTGACCGGCACTGACGTTGGAGCACGATTCATCATTCCCTGAGGCAACATTGGCGGTTGCTTTGTCAGACCATCTCTGTCGGCGTGGCGAAAGGCGAAGAACAGGTCCGCCCCGCATTGTTGCCATGCAGGATTACCGGGTGCCTGATTAAAAAAGACACTGGCATCCAACGCCAGGCTCGCGACTTTCCAGGCAAGCGGATCAAAGTCGATTTTAGCATCGTACGCGCCCTGCCCAACGCCATAAGCCGCTCGGCAGCGAACCTGCAGCGGACGCTCTCTTCGATCCAGGAGTTTGACAAACGTTCGCATTACCGTCGTTTCGGCAACTCCGACAGATTTACGGGGCTTATTAATCTTTAACAATGTATCGACCAGCTGCATCTGATAAGCCACTTCAGTACAAGACCGGTCAAGTTCGAAAGCGACCGCGTCACTGATGCTGTCCTGTTCCTGAGGGATGACGGACATGCTGGAGAGCACGTAAGCGATCGCCGCTGCTGTGATGACTTTTACTGAATCCGGT
Organism: Planctomycetaceae bacterium; assembly: GCA_020426105.1. Lineage (GTDB taxonomy): Bacteria > Planctomycetota > Planctomycetia > Planctomycetales > Planctomycetaceae > SXXK01. Next base: position 5,945 of record JAGQQS010000017.1, on the reverse strand, counting down.
TGTTCGGGATCCTTCAGGAGACCGATCAGGGCGGCCATTGACTCGCTGTGATTCTCAGTCAGGCCGGCTGCAGTTTTATTGGTGTAAAGTTCCTTGATCACCTGAATCGCGACGGATCGGGCGTCAAGACTGTTGTCAAACATTTTTTTGGCCACGGACAGAACCACATCACAGTATTTTTGACGATATGATTTTGTGCGTTGTGCGTTACCGGCCTGACTACCTGCACTGCGAATTTCGCGATCCATTTCGTTCAGCAAGTTCTTGACGTTGTCCGGATTTGCAACGAAAGTCGCGTCCGTGGCCTGAAACAGTCGATGCTCCAGCACAAGTTTCAGGTTCTCCAGATCTGCAGCTCCGGTAGCGCCGGACTGAACACCCGTTGCGACCGGCCGTTTGAGCTGCAGAAACTGCGGATCGGGGATCCTTGTGAGTGGATTACTCAGAGCACGTATGCTCCGAGTCAGCGCCTGCTGTTCGGTGATTTTTTTGAGGCAGTTCTGATCGGGCGGCTGAACGTCCTGCTGTTCCTGGCTGGGTACAGCTGCTGGAGATTCTGTGGTGACCGAAGTTGACGCCGGTGCGGCAGTGGCGTCCTGCGCCAGCAACAGAGCCTGCTCGGGCAGGCCCAGCAGGAAAATCATCAATGAATACTGGCTGACAGCAACAATGCCACTCAGGATTTTTATGCAGCGGGCAACAACAGGCATAGGCTCACCAAGACAGGAAGACTTCGATGTCTCGTTGGTTTTACAGAAATTCAAACTTGCAACATCCCGGAAACGTCAGCAGTTTCAAGCTGCAAATCAGAATACAACTCAAGCCAGTCCTGGCCCGCCGGAGGTAACCCTTGCAAGCCGAACGGCTTCACGGGAACAACCGGAAAACGGGTAAAGATGACAGGTTCTTTGGTTTACGTCCAGGGTCATAACTGCCGGAACCGCACAATTTGGCAGTTTCGCGGCGGTATCCCGTCAGGTCCGGCAATATCGCATAATCGTTGCCGCTGTTCCAGTTTACCGGAGACCAAATTCCGCTGATGCGGCTGGCAAAACCGCCCGGGAAACGCCGTCAGATCATGGACGGCAGTGATTCCCGCTGCGAAAGGCAGTCAAAAAGCCGGACTGGGTTGCCGCTTCGCCGGCCTGAGGGGGCACCGAGTAATCCTCGCAAACTCGTCTCAAATTTCAGGCACGGCCACGCGTGTGCATGCAAATTTTGTCGCAGTCGATCCCGCCTGAAGATCGGAGGCCCGCAGCGGACCAGCCTCCGCCGATCGTCATCGGGAGACAGAAGTCGACCCTTCGCCGATCAGGACTTCGCTGATTGATTCGCTGGCAACACGCATCCGGAGACGCAGGTTTCCCTCTCGAAGGCATCGTCCGCGGATCACAATTTTCGAGTCGGCAGCCGCATCGATCACCGGGATCGACCGGAAGACCAGTACGCCATTTTCTGCAATGTATTTGGTTGGCCCTTCTGCGGCGATTAGTTCAAAACCCGCCGGAAGTTCGCATGAAACACCCACATTAGAAGCCTCGCGTTCGCCGGTATTTCGAACCTGAACTTCCCAGTGGATTTCATCCCCAATCCGACATTCTCGATGATCAGACGCAATTTTGATGTCGAGGGCGGCAGTTCCGATCACGTTCGAAACCAACTCGCATGTGGTCACTTGTCCGTGTTCAGAAATCACGCCTGCTTTGTGCGTAACTTCCCCGATCTCATCGGCTTTCATCAGGATTTCAAAATCGCTGGAATCGTTCGGCTGAAGCGTGCCGACAAACCATTCGACGGCGTTGTCGCTCTCCACGTATTTTCCGCCCCGGTCTGCCGAAACAAAGGTGAATCCTTGCGGGATAATATATTTTGCCCGCACGTTCGTCGATTGGACGTTGCCGCCGTTACTGACCGTCAATGTATAGTTCTCGGATCGTCCGGCGTGAGGTTCATCTGGTCCGGCAAGGGTGATGGCCAGCTGTGGCTCGGCGATTTCAATCGAAGTTGTTGTCTGTTCCGACAGGCCGCCGTCGGCCAGAACTCTGACCGCGAGCTGCTGAGTTCCTCCCTGAACCGCGGTGAGACTCAAGCGTGCCTGACGAGACTCTCCCGGATTGAGCGTTCCGATTTCAATATTCAACAGGCTGCCATTCCGATGTTCGAGTCCTTCCGGGACCGCGGCCTGAATCACGACATTGTTTGCCAGTCCCGTTCCGGGATTGCTGACTCGCACAATGTAGCCAACCTGCTGTCCGATTTCGACCTTTTCCGGGCCAGACACTGCCACACCAATCATTGGCTCCTGGACCGAAAACCGGGAAGAAGTGGATCCGGTCAATCTGACAAAAGCATCCAGCAGCACATCGTCACGAGTCCTCGGGACCAGTTTCAGCAGCACCGAACGCGACTGGCCCGGCTGCAACTCTCCGAATGTCCACGTGGGTGTTTCAGATCCTTCCGCAGCCGCGGGCCGCGCGTCAGCGACCTCGACATTGGCAGGGATCGCCGCTTCCACCATCACGCTGCGGACCACCGCTTGGCTGGTATTCCTGACAACAAGCTCAATCTCGCATTCCTGCCCGACGTTCAATCCGCCGTGCTTGATCCATTGCACCGTGACCCCGGGAGATTGCGGGCCGCTGTTGGCATCATCCCCTGATGATACCGACAGATCGTCGCTCCCTGGAATTGCATCTACGCGGCGAGCCGCCGTGACCGGAAGCACCGGAGTCCTGGGGGCGCCTCCGGAGACAGGTCGCCGTAAAAGCGGCTCCGCAGCTTCATCTTCGTCGTTGAAGTCAGATTCAAACGTGTCGGCGGCGTCCTGCACGGTGGCCGGGGCAACTCCGAGAAACGCTTCGAAAGGATTCGTGTTGCCGTTTTGCTCGGGGCCGGCAGCAACGGTTATGATCTTCTTCCCCGTGTTCCCCGTGGCAGTTTCAACGTCCGGAGCGAAGGAAGCCTGGTGAATGCCGCTCTGGGCAGAGGCCCTGGATCCAGTCAGATCGTAGTCCACGGTAAAACGCTGGCGAGTTGCGGGAGCCGGAGTTTCCACAGGCGGTACACCTCCCGCAACTGGGAGAGCGGACGTCGAGGCGACCGCAGGGCGAACATCCGCGCCCCGACTCACAACGGCGGATGGGGTTTGTTTCTTTTCCCGCATCGATATTGGCGTGGCCAACGCAGATTGCCCAGGTTTATCATTTCGCTTTTCAGCGACTTCGGGTGAAAAATAAGCGACGGTCGATTTTTCCGCAGGCTTTTCGCTCGTCATGCCTTTCGCATCTGTGACCGGTTGTGCCGGCAGCGAGGGAACACGATTCCTTACCGGCGTGCGGCTTTGAATGCGATCCCATTCTGCGAACGGGTTGTTCTCCTGAGCGACGACAGACGTCATCCCCAATGCTGCAAGACTCAATACAGTAAACAGTGATCGACGCAATGGCATGATTCTTCTCCGGTGGGCAAACGCCCACGCAGTGGTTCGAATTCGAGGAGGCGAAGACACCTCAACCTATCGAATCTTCGACCGAAGAAAAGTTGCGACTTGAAGCAATCCGGGAACTTGCGGCGATTGTGACGGTTTTGCCGGTTGTATCGAGAGAAGTCGTTCGGCAGATACTGCCACACACTTATTCCGGCGGGCTTGCCAGCAGAACGCCGACCAGCAAATCGTACGCCGCATGGCAGCCAACAGTGATCCCGAAGCCCCGCAGCAGGAAAATGCTGGCAAAAAAAAGTCCTGCAGCTGCCCGGAATGTGAACGCAAATAGGTTCAGAGCTTCTGCCGACGGTCCGATGTGATGCGCCATCGCAAACAGGAAACTGGTACAGACGGCTGCCATCGCAGCAGCCCAGGTTGCCGGAAACTCAAACATTCTGAAGACCATAAATGCAGCCGGTACCAGCAACAGACGAAACATCACTTCTTCGTACACGCCCGCACCGATGAATGAGACCGCCCGGGTCACCGGTCCGACAGAGTTTAATAGCGAGGCGTCCGTCGCCGCGTTGGATGCCATTTGGCGGAACAGAATGTCATGACATTGACCGACGGCGACCAGACCAATGGCCAGCAGGATACTTTCCGCCAGCATTCCGACCTGCGTTTCAAAGCGAACCTGCCACGGATTTTTCCGAAGAATGTGCCAGGCCAGCAGCATCGAGACCACGATCAGCGGCAACAGCAGACCATTTCCGAAACCGAAGTGAGACAGCACAGATCTCATCCAGAAATCGGCCCCGTTGCGGACCACATCCGGCTGATCCTGCCCCATGACGAACACCCCGAATTCATAGACGACGATCCATGGGATCAGAAACAGCAGGCTGGAAAGCGGCGTCCGCGCGTCGCTCCAGTAGTCGAATGCTCCGGTTTCGGTACTTTCGTGATCCATAAGTGCTGTTATCGGTTTTCCAATTGAGTTGCCGGTGAGAGTCGTCGATCAACTGTGCCAGAGTCACTCCAATACAATCCGTCCATCAGCAGAATCTGCCGCGACGGATCAATCTTCTCTCGCAAACACGGTCAGCGACGTAATGGGTGAGTGGGTTACGGCAAAATGCGGACGCCTGACGCGGGATCGCGCGGTCGGTGCTGGTTGGCTGGAATCGCCCGTTGTTCCACGGTGCCAGCGAAGTTTGTGTGTGAGAACGATCGCCGCATCGTCATTCGCTTCCGGGCGCACGCTGAAATTCTGAGGTTCAGCGGTCGTGAGCCCCAGCGATTGACAGACCGCGCGAGCCATGACGGAATCTTCGACAGGCATTGGTTCTGCATCCAAGGCCAGCGGGAGCGCACCGTAGAACTTTTCAATCTCAGGCGGCGCAATCATGCCGACAGCATTCATCGACAACGCATCGGCTTTTGAGAGGACAAGGCCGGTCAGGCTGATCAGACGCGACACTTCTGCTGTGGGATTCGCAATGGCTTCACGCTGGCACCACCTTGATTCTGCGAATACTGATGTCGCCTCGTCACGCTCTGTAAGCTGCAGCCATGCAGCCGCAGATGACTGCAAAGTCTGGGCCACGATGTCCGCTCCACGGACTTCTGGCAACAGCGTTACTGCCGAAAATACGGCAAGTCGAGCTTGTTCAAGGGACCATGATGCGGAAGACGATAACTGCCCGTTCGAAAGCAGGACTCTGTGTCCGGGCTCCGGCAGCAGCAATAGTCCCGTCGGCAGAGCCTGAGTCTCCCGCGCTACCACTTCACACAACTCCCATAGGCGATCACTCCCTGAGCTTCGCTCATTCAGCTGCTGTTGAAGTCTTTTCACGAAGGCCGCCTGCGATTCGAGACGCCAGATCTGGTTCTCCAAACGTTCCGTCCAGCGTCGCTGTGTCTGCAGCAGACTTAGCAGGTCGGCGCTCAGCTCATGGATGCGATGCTCATCGGCGGACTCCGCATTCAGCAGCACGGCATCGGCGATCCGTGATACATCACAGATCTGCTCACGCAGTTTTGACAATGACCCGCGCGTTGAAAATGGATGACTGAAAGGGCCCGCGGCACGCCGGTTTGCCTGACGCAGCTGATCCCGGATCACCGTCAGGCGACGCGTTCTCTGTATAGACTCTGGTGTCTCAGTGAATTCTTCCGGCAATCGCAGTCTTCGTGATTCAGGCACAGGCAACCTCAGGATGTGAGTATCTCGCCGCAGCATCACTCCTGCTCCGCTGCCGACGAACACCGAAAATGCGGGCCGCCTTTCCCAGATCGCCTCATCGGCAGTCTCTGCCACAGCGGTTCAAAGTTTTCCAAAGAAAGAGGTCTGGAAGGATAGGAGGTAGTTGCGCGGTTTTGTCTGATGAATCAACTGAGTCGCCTGAAGCGTCTGAGTCGCTCAATGCAAATGCAGCTGTTGTGCCTCGTATACAGAACGTTGATTCGTTGTGCCGATGGAACTAAGGCATCGTCAGCCTTGAAATGAGGGATTGTA
>JAGQQS010000212.1 GCA_020426105.1 Planctomycetaceae bacterium | reverse complement strand
TCTTCGAGGACGCTGTCGTCTGCGTTCTTGGCCGCTCGTCGTGGCCCGAAAAACTGCCAGACCAATTCCGAGCTCCAATGCTGCTCTCGCTGTGGAACGGTCAGATTCATCCGTGATGGTACCGCTCGCCTCCAATTCGTCCAGTGACTCAGCTCACAGTCGCGAACTGCCGCGAAAATTATTCTTCGGGCGAGTCCCGGGGATGTGTCACGATTGGAAACTGAGCCAGCAGCAGACGCTCTGATTCGCGCTGGATATTCGCCACGTGGGGTTGATCGATCACACTGCGTGTCTCTGCCGGCTCGTCGGTGTCCAGATAGAGTTCCCGCGCGAAGGTCTTTCCCGTTGTCCAGTCACGCCATTCGGTGTAACGCGCGTGCGCTGTGCGAATACTCACACCCATTGTGTCAGGCCGTTTCGACGGCACTCGGTAGTAATGCGAAGGGCGGGGGTGCTGAGTGAATGCTGCGTCTTTCACTGAATTCGCCGGATCACGCAACACAGGCTCAAGGCTGACTCCCTCGAGCCCTGCAGGTGACGGCAAATTGCAGAGTGCGGTGAGCGTGGGAAACAAATCCACTAATTCGGCGATGGCAGTCGTGCGTTTGCCATCCATTGAAACGCCAGGCGCATGGATCATCATGGGTACACGGGCATCCAATTCGAAATTCGACGTCTTACCCCACAGCGTGTGCTCACCAATATGATAGCCGTGATCACTGATGAAGGTGACAATGGTCCGATCGGCAACACCGCTGTGTTCGAGTGCATCCAGAACCTTGCCGAGCTGCGCGTCCATATAGCTGATGTTGGCAAAATAGCCGTGCCGCATTTCGGCGGCCTGATCAGGCGTCGGCAATTTTTGAGTTTCAATCGGGCCCAGGACTTCACTGCTCTCATGAAACGCAACGTCGGGCGCGCCTTCGGGCCGACGTGGATCAAGAGCAGGCAGCTGAGCCCGATCGTAAAGGTCCCAGTACCGTTTGGGCGCATTGAAATGAGCATGGGGTTTCCAGAAACCCACGGCGAGAAAAAACGGCTTGTCCTTCACTTCACTCAGGACACGAGCGGCCTCTGTCGCCACGCGACCGTCATAGTACGCATCGTCCGGCACGTCACGACATTCGCAAATACCGGTCTTTGCATATCCAAAACCCGATGTGGTTTGCGCGAGATTCGGAGGCAGCGGTCCATTAACCAGTGCGACATCGTCCCCATGATTCGCGTAGTGCAGAAACTCCGGCGCACTCCATGAGCGTCGATCACCATGTACTTTAGTGTGCCAGTTGTGGAAGATTTTTCCGACACAGCGCGTCGAGTATCCATGGTCCTTGAACCATAGTGGCAAGGTCATGACGTCCGGATTGGGTTCACGCAAATGCGTCCCGTTATTCCAGACCCGCAACGTGTCCGGTCGCAGCCCGGTGAGCAGCGAAGAACGCGACGGATTACAGACCGCATGTTGACAGTACGCCCGGTCAAACTGCACACTCATCTGCGCCAGCCGATCCAGATTCGGAGTGATCGCAGGTGAGTCATAACTTGCCAATTCCGCCCGCAGATCATCGGCCATCAGAAAGAGTACATTCGGTCCATGATTCGCAACGGGATCGGCCGCCTGCAGCATTGCGGTTGAGCACATCAGGACCGCAGCAAATAATCTGTTCATGCGTCTTCTCCCATCTCTCATTTGTTGCCGAACACTTAAAGCGACATGATCGTATCAATTCAACGCAGCCATCACGCTCCGCGTGATGAGCCTCGCTGGATACAATATTGTTGCAGTCGATCGATGGCATTGCCACGGTAGTCAATCGGCCAGTTGGGTCCGGCGAACTTTCAACAGGGTTACCAGTCGGAATCGCTGCTTTGGAGAATGGCTCACCTGGCTCTGGAATCCTGGCCTGCTTTCGATCCGGAATCGACAGTGGTCCATAACTCTGCCCGCCGCGCCATCATTTCCAGGATGGCAACTGTGATTCTGGAATCCTGCCTGAGTCGCCTCTGAAGTCCACCATCGCTGCAAGTCTTAAGCGCCTCGAACCGCAAGTCGTCGTGCGAATATGGCTTTATGAGATCGAACCTTTCTTCAACGATCATTTGGCAGGCTCGACTTCGCGGACTTGCGAGGCCCGTGCATCCTGTCCGGAGCAATACGGATCAACTTCTGGTCCCCAGGCTGGAATTCGACAGATTCCAGAGTCCATCGACTTTGAATTCGACGCTCCTGGACGTCAGTTGAGCTTCTTTGGCGAATGCGCGTTCAAGAAATGGCAGGAAGATCGCATAATGCCGGGGCCGGACAGTCTCTCCGGCAAACATAATACTACTTCCGTCGTGTTCCCAGCCGGCAATTGGATCAGTCGCCCCTGGGTATTCGTCCCGCAATCCGAGCATGTGCCCGAATTCATGAGCGGCCCCGCGCTGCTCGACGGAACATGAAGCACCGCTGCACCCGATTTTCCGGCCTTTCTTGGCGACGCCGTTGGTATCATTCGAGTCGAGAGTGACGGTCTTATTCAGGACACTCGTACTGCTTTTGGGGTTTATGTTTTTCGGCATTTTGGTAACCGTCACCTCATAGTTCTCAGTCCAGTTCCAGCCTCCTTCGATCAGCTTCAGATAGAAGTAGACCTGAACGGTTTCGATCGCCAGATTTCCCGAGGTGCACTTAATGTCCCACTGATTGTCCCAGACCGAATACACTGCGGCCTTGTAGTCCTCCAGGAACCGCTGGCGACTGCCAAAGTCCCAGTCACCGCCATTCGCAGGATGGTTTTTGAAGAATATCTGCAGTGATAGATTCACCGCGAGAAACGCGCGTGAGGAACTTGTCGCATCGCGATACAGTTCCAGATCAAAAGCGTCCTCGGCTTCGTTGCCAGCCGGGGCTTTGACTCCTGATTCCTCATACAGTTTTTCTCCCAGTTGGATATTGGCCATGATCGTTCCTCTTTAACATGAGTGAATGTGAAGTGTTGACCTGATGGTTTGCCGCGGAAATGTGCTCTCCGACATCCCGCTGCGTTGCTCCTCGTTTCCTGCTGATTCCTGCGCCAGGAGATTCCCGTCTTCGTGAAATTGACAGCGATGGTTCGCCGTCGGCACTAAAGGATATTGCCCAGGACCGACTCGAAGTTGCTGTACAGGACGGCCAGAAGTTCGTCTTCGTGCTGCAGGCGCACGGTGCCGCTCGGTGCTGTTGCGGGAGGTGACAACTGTGTGAACAGCGATTCGTTGTAATTCATGATGAGTGTATCAACCGCCGTTCTTGCTCCCGGGCGCTCAGTGCCACCGTTGAGTCTGACGGATCGGATTGCAAATTCGGGCGTTGTCGGAAACACCGTAACGCGAAACGTGTCGGCTCCCGGCCCACCGAAGAACGTTGGGATCCCGACGTGACTGAAGTCCCGGAGCCGGAGCAGGGTACTGCCGAATCCGTTTCCGAGCGATGCGACGACGCTGTCGGCGGTTCCCTGGGCCACCGGATTGATGGCGAAGTCGTCGGCTGCGGCCGTGCCGTAAAAGGCCAATGTGTCACCATCGCCTGAATTGCCCCGAACCGTGACATCTTCCAGCCTGACAAAGCTGAGATGCGTCGAAGGCGTCTGCACGCTGCCGCTGCCAGGTGTAGCGGATGCCCGGACAGTGATGTGCTCGTCCGTCCCTTCGACGCCGATCACAGTCAGCAGGTCTGTGCCCGCCTGCGCATCAAGGCTGCGTCGTTCGACGTCGATGCCGAATGTCACGTGAGTCGCACCGATGCTTACAGTACGATCGTACAGCGTGACTTCATCATCGTTCAGTGTGCCGCGGACGTGTACATGATCCAGGGTCCCTGTGCCGCCGTTGACAAGCACGTTCATCGGTGCCGACGCATTGATTGTTACGGTATCGTTCCCAGCGGCAGAGTTGATCGTGTAATTCGTCGTCTGCAGAGCCCAGGAACCGCCGATCGTGATGTTGTTGTTGCCATCATTGGCGTTGAGGTACAGATCTTCGACTCCCGTATGAGACAACAGAAAACCTGGTCGGCTAACCATCGACGGCGGGTCCGTGACGAGCGAATAGCTGTCATTTCCGGTATCGTTTTCGTCGTGCAGAATCACCGTGTCCGCACCGTCACCGGATCCGCCGGCGAAGTGCAGGGGACCTTGAATCACGTCGAGATCACGAGCAATCGACGCAACATGCAGTGTGTCACTGCCTCCATTGCCCGTGGCTGACACAAGCGTCGGGCCGGTGGTGCTTCGTACGTCGAATACGTCGTCGTTGTCTCCGGCATGCACGTGGAGCTGTTCCACCGAGCCGGAATACGTGAGCCTGTCAAACGGCGAGCCAATGACATCGAAACGATTATTGTTGAACCTGTAGAGACGCCCGTCAGCAGAATTCTGCTCGTCATGCACGTTGACGACGTCAAAATTGCCGTCGTTTCCAATGGCCACGACCTCCCCCTGAATCAGGTCCAGATTCCGGCTGACCGGTGTCAGTGACATCGTGTCATTGCCGGTTCCACCGTTCATCCTGACGCGTCCGCCGGGTTCGACGGCATGCAGATTCATCACATCGTTTCCGCCGAGGCCATTCACTCGCAGAGTCACACCGTCAGCCACATTTTGAATGTTGGTCGTGCTGTTCTTACTGCTGCCGTGGAGCGTGATTAACTCCGGTGGGGAATCTGTGTTCCATTCGATCACCGGAATTACGGCGGACTGAAAGTAACCCGTCTGAAACACATAGAAATCGTCGGCAACAGTGCCATTGCGATCATCGAAAACCAGTTCGTCGGATCCCTGACCGGTGACGATGTCCACCAGTCCGCGGACGTTGCCGCTGAGATTGCCGTTGCCCAGCACGATCGTGTCATTGCCGCCCCCGGCGTCAATCGTTGCCTCATCACCGACGCCAAGACTGTTTAGCCGGATCATGTTATGCCCCCATCCGGCCCACAGATTGAATCGCTCTGTTCGGGTATGTGTGACGGCATCCATCCCGGTCCGACTGAACGTGGACGCGCTCAGGACATAGTTGTGGTCGGCTCCGTTCTGATCGTCGTAGAAGTTGATCGTGTCAGTGCCCGGATCACTCCCGGGGCCGCCGATGAAGTGAATGGCACCGTCGATGACGGAAAGATTGCCGCCGAGCCCGCTGCCGGGCGGAGCCAGATCAAGCCGATCGCTGCCGAAACCAGCCCGGATGGAGAGTTTAACGCTCGCGGGCAGCCGATTTACAATGAACACGTCGTTCCCGTTGAAACCCTCGAGCGTCAGCTCTTCCAGAACCGAGACAGGGGCCGTCAGCGTTTC
>JAGQQS010000211.1 GCA_020426105.1 Planctomycetaceae bacterium | reverse complement strand
ACCGGTACCGTAATCGTGGGCTCGAAATCCTGGCACGACGCCGCAGCTTAAACAAAGTTGCAACCTGTCTAACATCCTGTCACACGTTGAATCCGCATGCCTGGACCCTGAAGATTTCGTCTTCTCAACGACGTCTTCCTTTGTTTTGTGTTTCTGGTCCGCACTGTTCACCATCAATGTCTGCATGACACGTCCATGATTTGTCTCAATTCGTTTTCTTACCGGAGTTGTTCCCAATGAGGAAATCGTGTTTCATCGCGCTTGCGCTGTTAGTAAGTTTCATGGCCGTGCCGATTATTCGGGCAGACGAAAGTGCCATTCGGAAGACTCTGGCGGAATACGTTGACGTGTTTAATCAGAAGGCCGCTGAAAAAGTTGGTGCCTACTGGACCGAGAATGGCACACACACCGATCGTGAAACCGGCGAGCGCACGGAGGGGCGTGTGGCAATTCAAGCGGACATGGCGAAGGTATTCAGCGCACAGAGTGATTGCAAGCTGTCAGCGACGATCGATCGCATCAAATTTATTTCGCCTGACGTTGCTAATGTTGAAGGTGAAACGACTGTTGTGCTCAGCGATGCGGAGCCGATCATATCAACTTACACGGCCATTGTGGTTCATCAGGGCGACAAATGGTTACTTGACAGTGTAGAAGAATTTCCATTGCCGCAACCCGTGTCCTCCACAGCCGCATTGCAGGAACTACAGTGGCTGATTGGTGAATGGGTGGATGATTCGGGCGATGTCAAAGTCTCCACGACGTTTCGCTGGACAGCCAATCAGGCCTTTCTGCTGCGATCGTTTGATGTTGAATCCAAAGACGGTGTGGCAATGACCGGCACGCAGGTCATTGGCTGGGATCCTCGCGGGCAGCAGATTCGCAGCTGGTCCTTCAACTCAGATGGATCATTTGGCGAATCGACCTGGACACGCAGTGGTGACAGCTGGTTATCGAAGTCGGCTCAGACGCTGGCGAGCGGAGACGTTGCTTCCGGCACGTATATTGTCGAACGCATTGACGACGGGGCGTTCACAATGCAGCTGATTGGTCACGAAGTTAACGGGGCACCACAAGCAGCGGGAGCACCTGTAACGCTCGTTCGAGCGCCAGAAAAACCGGCGACTGAAGCAACTTCACAAAAGAACTAGTCACGAGAGGCTTTGAGCGATGAAAAAAATCATATTCAGCGCCCTCGCGCTAGCCATATTTGTGAACATATCTCCCGTTGACGTTTCGGCTCGAGGATTCCGTGGTGGCGGGGGCGGGGGCGGAGCAGGCCGGAGTTTTGGCGGCGGAGCCGGTGGTATGACTCGCCCTGCTGCGCGACCAAGTGTCCCAAATCTGAGTGCCAACAGACCTGCAGTCAGCCGACCTGCACCGAGTCGACCGAATGTCAGTACGCCGAATATAAATCGCCCGGCAATGAATCGTCCGGCGACTCCCAACTTTCCGCAGGTCAATCGGCCCTCGGGCGGACTGAAGCCCTCCACGCGACCGTCAGTGCCAAACCTGCCGACGACTCGACCTTCGTTGCCGACGACTCGGCCGGAGAACAAGTTGCCGAATATTGCGAACCGACCGACGACGCGCCCCAGCATCCCGAATCTCGGCGGAGGATCAGGCAACAAGCCGAATCTTAATCTTCCCAACCGACCAGGTAACGGGCGGCCTAACGTGAACTTGCCAAACGTTGCAAGTCGTCCCAACCTGCCGAATGTTGGCGGCGGGCGACCTTCGGCTGGTGATCTCGGCGATTTCCTTGGAATGGATAGACCGACAACGCTGCCGGGCACGAATCGACCGAACATCGGGAATGGAATTGCCAACGGCAATCGGCCGAATATTGGCAACGGAATTGGTAACAATATTGGAAACCGTCCGAATATCGGCAACGGTTCTGGAAACAATCTGATCAACAATCGCCCCATCAACATTGGGCAAATCAATGTAGGCCGGAACAACATCATTAACAACCGTCCGTCATGGGCCAACATTGATCGTGGCCGAGTGACCAACATCAACAACCGCTGGCAGAATCAAATCGGCGGACTGCATAACTGGAATAGTATTCATCCAAATCGTGCGGCCTATTGGGCCGGTTGGGGGGCGGGAGTTCACAGCAGTTACCGTTGGCATTATCACCACCCCGGATGTTTTCGCGGCGATTGGTGGTACAACCATCCGTATCGCTGGGGCGGCTGGCACTACGGCTATGGTTTTTCCCGATATCCATGGCGATACTGGTGGACTGTGCCAACATATCGAGCGTGCGTGAGCTGGTTTACCTGGACAGCTCCGCAAACCGTTTGGGCTCAACCGGTTTACTACGACTACGGCCAGGGCGGTAATGTTGTCTACAACGACAATTCGGTGTACATCAACGGTGATCAGGTTGCAACAACAACCGAATTCGCTCAAAGCGCGGCGGAGTTGGCGACGGTTGCTCCTCCTGCAAGCGAAGAAGAAGCATCGAAGGTGGAATGGTTGTCACTTGGAACATTTACAGTTTCTGCAGGTGAAAAAGATGTCGATCCCAATCGCATCGTGCAGCTGGCAGTCAGCAAGGAAGGCATCATCAGCGGGACTCTGTACAACACCCAGACCGATAAGACACAGAGCATTCAGGGGCAAGTTGACAAGGAAACTCAGCGAGTCGCATTTCGGGTCGGTGAAAGCGAAGACATTGTGATTGAGTCCGGACTGTACAACCTGACGCAGGATGAAGCTCCGCTGCTGGTCCACTTCGGGCCGGACAAGGTCGAAAACTGGCTGCTCGTACGTCTGGACGATCCCGCGCCGGATGACGACAGCACCGTCGCCCCTGCGCAGTAGTGTTCTAATGCTGCCAGTTTTGT
>JAGQQS010000210.1 GCA_020426105.1 Planctomycetaceae bacterium | reverse complement strand
ATTTCACGGTAGAAAGATTTCGCTCAAGTCAGCTCTCAAAATTTTTTGCCACACAATTTTTCTACCGTCATTTTCATTCCTCAGAGAAGGAAAGCACTTCAAGTATCGGACATTGTCTTTCAGGTGGAGCTTTCGACGAATGCGGCCGTTGTCTTTCCATTTCTCTTCCCTTTCCATAACCTATTCTCGATTCTCAGCTTCACTTCAGCCTGTTCACACGATGTCTCGTTCCCCCAAGTCCGCTGTTCTCCGCAACAACCAGAGTCAACTGGCAGCAAAGAGTGCATCCGATGCCGCATGGTTCGGTGGTCTTGCGCCGGGCGCGCTGTTCGTCCTGACGTTCGTCATGTGCTGTTTTCCGCTGCGGGATTTCGATTTCTGGTGGCACCTCCGAACTGGTGAGCTGATCCTGGAACGCGGAACTGTCCCGTTTGCCGATTGGTATACTTATACGGACCATGATCAACCCTGGATCGATATGCACTGGGGCTTTCAGGTATTGATCGTTGGCGTTTATCGCAGCCTGGGCATTAACGGCGTGATTCTGGTTAAGGCGGCGTTATATACTGCAGCCGTCATTGTGGGATGGAAGTCCGCAGGACGTCTGCTCTCCCGGTCGCGGAAAGTACTGATCTGGCTGCCGGCCGTGATTGCGATTACCGGCCGAGCCTACGAACGTCCGGAAATGCTTTCGGTCCTGTTTCTGGCGATCGCATTATTTTTGGCAGAGCAGTGCCGAACACAACCCAAATGGATATGGGCCTGGCCCGGATTAATCCTCGTCTGGGCGAACTGTCACGCACTGTTTATCCTGGGAATCGTCGTGTGGTGCGCGGTCGCCGGAGAGGCGCTCGTGGGACGACTTACGTTTTTCCGCAAACGGCCGCTTGCCCGACAATGGCATTCACTCGCGATCTCACACGTCATCGGCTGTTCGGTACTTATCGTGCTTGCGGCGATGATGACACCCTATGGCTTCGACGGACTGATGTTCCCGTGGGTGCTCTATCGCAAGTTCTCAACAGAAAACGACTTTTACAGCGTGCGTATTGGTGAATTTAAAGCGCCGATCATGTTCCTGCAGGAATTGATTCGTGCGCATGGACTCCCGGGCGGATTGATCCTGGCACTCAAAAATCTGTATTTCTCTGCTGAGATCATCGTGTTCCTGATGGGTTTGGCATCTTTCTTTGCCGTGTTCCGAACACGCCAGTTTCGCTTGTCTCGTTTGCTGCTGTTTATCGGATTTTCCCACCTGGCATGGGTGGCGACGCGCAATACCAGCGTCTTCTCTCTGGTTTCGGCGGTGATCGCCAGCGCGAATTTTGAAGACCGTGATCGCGTGGCTCATCCTGGGGCTACAGGCCGAATCAATGAAGTGCCCCTGTGGAACCAGATCACGACGCTGGGCCTCGGATTACTGATGGTTCTGTTTATCAGCGGTGAATGGGGCCATTTTGTAGAGAAATGGAAGGTCTTCGGGTTGGGAGAAGCACGACACTGGTTTGGCCATGATGCCGCAAAATTCTGCCAGCGTAAAGGGATGCCGCAGCGCGCGTTTGTCGCTCATATCGGACTTGCTGGCACCTGGATCTACCACAATGGTCCGGACAAAAAAGTCTTTATGGATCCACGACTCGAAGTCTGTACGCGGGCAACCTTTGAGAAGTTCGATCAAGTACGAGCATTGATGGTTCAGGGCCAGAAAGAATGGGAGCAGATCATCAATCCCGATCACGCTGAAATGCCCGTAGTGATCCTCGACAATCACTTCTCACGCCTTCAGATCTTAGCTCTGCTGCAATCTTCTCAATGGAGACTTGTGTTTGCAGACCCATCGGCCGCCGTATTCCTGTCCGCTGAACAGGCGGAAACATTAATGCTGCCGCCCGCTAATCCGGTAGTGCTGACTGAAATTCTGGATTGAGAATCGTCTCACATGACTGCATCCCGTGTCATTCGTGTATTCTGGCCAGAGCTTATCCTGATCGGGATTCTGGCCGGAATACTGCGTGCGTTCGCCGCGCGCGGTGAGTTGTGGCTTGACGAGATCTGGAGTCTGGCGATGGTCCGCCAGACGATAAAAAATCCGATTGAAATCATCACCGTCCTGAAACTGGACAACAATCATTTTATCAATTCATTGTGGATCTGGTTTCAACCGGACTCGGCGCTGGATTTCGATTTTCGTTTGCTGTCAATTCTCGCCGGAAGTCTGGGTGTCATGTTTGCTGCTGCTGTCTGCGGCCAGCACGGACGACTGTCAATGTGGTTCGGCGCGATCATCATCGGCACGTCTTATTTGCAGGTTCACTATTCATCAGAAGCTCGAGGTTACGGGCCACTCTGCGCTGCCGTTCTTGGGGCGGTCTGGCTGGATCAAAAATCGCGACAGTCGCCTGGGATCATCTGGGAAGTCTTGTATTCAGTGAGCTGTGTGTCAGGCTTTCTCGCACACGCTGCTTTTCTGCAATACTGGTTACCAGCCGTGTTGTTGACGTGTTGGTCATTTTTCCGGCCACGGCCGACGTCGCCATCAGGACAGAACTATGTGCTGATCACGGCACAGGTCGTTTTTCGAATCGCTCTGCCGGGGGCATGGTTCTTATGGATCTGGCGGACGAATCTAAGCCAGATGCAAGTCGCTGGTGGAAGCGTGGTTGCCTACTGGAAAGTCATTGTTGATACGATGAGTCTCTCAGTGGGAGTCTCGCCGGGTCTGCCCGCAGCAGCTATCGGCGCCGGTATCATGCTGATCTTAAGTCTGTTTGTGGTACGTTTTCTCCTGAAAACAGAGCCAAATGACGCTTTTTTGTTGATTTTTAGCGCAGTTGTTGTTCCAGCAATCCTGCTGCTGGTGATGAATCGCCAGGATATTTACCCACGCTATTTTCTGATCGGCACACTGCTTTTTCAGTTGTCGCTGGCCCGCTGGATTGCCAGTCTGCTGGAAACAGAAGATGGACCGCAAAGAAG
>JAGQQS010000209.1 GCA_020426105.1 Planctomycetaceae bacterium | reverse complement strand
CACCGTTTAACCCGTGGCCGACAGGCCAGGCCGTTCCCAAAAACCTGGCCTGTCGGCCGCGGGTTAAACAAGGGGGATGCTCTTCCGTGACTCGATCAAGCGTCTGATTGCCAGGGAGGCGTATGCCGTGTCTACGGACGCGCGATCGGCGGGCCTGTCAATGTCAGATAGGCGACGACGAGGATGGTGGCAAGGTATCCGGCTGAGAAAATGATGCCGACGCCACACGCCAGCAAACCAGGGAACATGATGCCTGTCGAAACGATACCCATCAGAAACAGCGTCATTTTTTGCCATCGGTCACCTGCCTGGACAGCATAAGTGACTCCTTCACCGCCCTGCTTTCGGGTCTCAGCGTGATCCGAAATAGAACAGCATCAGGCTGAGGGCAATGCGGTGCGCCTCCGGGGGCATCAGGTCAGGCATGGAGATCAGTTCCGGAACTCCGGCGATACCGACGGCCAGCAGCACAACGATGGCCTTGATATCTCCCCACAGCGAAGACGGCTGTCGGCCTGTGCGGCCTCCAAACCACGAGCTCACACCCTTCAACATCGCTCCACAGATGTACGCGGTCACGATGCTGAGCAGCGAGATCGCTCGTGAATCGTTCATCAATTTCTCGTGCTGATACAGATAAACTCCCAGCCCGACAAAGGCCGCGATGATCAGGAAACGGATACTGTGCCGTGGCAGATACAGCGGGTGCGACTCCTTGTCGAGGATTCCTTCCTGCTGAATCCTTTTCAGGACGTCCGGTGGCAGCGATACAAACCGCCGCGACGTAAAGTAATGGGCCATGGCGATGAGCAGCGTTTCCGTCCAGACGAGATCCAGGTCCTCACCGCGAGCCACGCTGACCGTCACGACCGCCACGATGAACAGCGTCAGCAACGCGCGAACGCTGCCCACAGGCAGGCCGAGCGGCGGCCAGTACTTCGGTGATTCGGATTCAGCCATGATCGGATTCCCCTGCCATCCACTTCAATAAATCGAAGGCGATGCATCCTGGCTGCCGTCGCCGTGTAAAAATCGGAAATCGCAGCCTTCGTGGGCCTGCGTCGTTTCGTCGAAATAAAGCTTACCGTAGCCGCGTGTGAACTTTGTTTTCGGTGCCTGCCAGGCGGCCTTGCGTGTCGTGAATTCGGTGTCACTGATTTCCAGAGTCAACTGGCGACCGGCAACATCCAGGTTAATCATATCGCCATCGCGGACCAGCGCTAAAGGGCCTCCGACAAAAGATTCCGGTGACACATGCAGCACGCAGGCCCCGTAACTGGTCCCGCTCATCCGCGCATCACTGATTCGCACCATGTCGCGCACGCCCTGTTCCAGCAGATATTTAGGGATCGGCAACATACCCCACTCCGGGATACCTGGGGCACCCAGCGGCCCTGCATTCTGCAGCACAATGATATGGTCTTTGGTCAACGCGAGTGAAGGATCATCAATGCGGGCTTTGAGGTCAGGATAGTCTCTGAAAACAACCGCTGGCCCGCGATGCTGGAGGAGACCGGCTTCTGCAGCAGCCGGTTTGATCACGCATCCATCCGGAGCCAGATTACCCCGCAGGACGGCGAGGCTGCCCGTCGCACAAATGGGGTTATCCCGGCGACGAATGACGTCATCGTTCCAGATTTCAGCCCCATCAATGGCAGCTTTCAAAGTCTGACCCTCGACCGTCTGAGCGTCAAGGTGCAGCAGATCCGAGATTTCACTCAGCAGCGCGTTGAGTCCCCCGGCGTCGAAAAAATCAGCCATGACAAATTTTCCGGCAGGCCGCAGATTCGCGAGTACCGGGGTTCGCCGGGAGGCCCGATCAAAATCTTCCAGCGTCAGTTTCACATCTGTTCGACCGGCCATTGCCATCAGGTGTACGATGGCGTTGGTTGAGCCGCCAATCGCCATCAACGTCGTGATTGCATTTTCAAAGGCCGTCCGGTTGAGTATTTCGGACGGCTTGACATTCAGCCATGCCAGTTCGACTGCCTGCCGCCCGGTCATGGATGCCATTCGCGCATGTCCTGAATGAGTCGCAGGGACTGAACTGGCACCGGCCAGCGTCATTCCCATAACCTCCGCCAGAGCTGTCATGGTGGAAGCGGTGCCCATCGTCATACAGTGTCCCGGCGACGCCGCAATATGGTCTTCGAGCTGGCACCATGCTTCGCACGCCAGTCGTCCGGCACCACGTTCGGCCCAGAATCGCCAGACGTCAGTACCACTGGCCAGTTGTTCGCCGTGCCATGCCGTACGATTCATTGGTCCGCCCGGCATCACGATTGATGGCACATCGGCGCTCAGCGCCCCCATTAACAGTGCGGGAGTTGTCTTATCAC
>JAGQQS010000016.1 GCA_020426105.1 Planctomycetaceae bacterium | reverse complement strand
TGACCTGGATCGGCCAGCCGCTGCGTCTGTCTGCCAGCTTCAGTGAAGGTACTCAGGGACCGAGCGGTTCACAGTTCGAATTCAATCGCCAGTTTGTTGCTGGCCTGCGCTACATTCCGCACCCGAATGTCACGATGACTTTTGAATACGTGCAGAGCACAGGTTTTGCTCCACTGATTGACATCACAACGGTGAGTGACCGCAGTGTCATTCAGAATTCTTTCATACTGGGCCTGGTACTTGCGATTTAGCTTCATCTGAGTCCAGCAGCATCAATCAGGCTGCCCGTCTCAATGCCGAATCGACCGACGATGAACGCGTTTGTGCAACGATTTCTGCCCGGATTGATTCCTGAAGTTCTTCAATCGGACAGCCCGCTCGATACTGGAACTGTATCGATACGCAATCGCCGATGGCCACATTCACTGGTTCTGGCAGAGGCAGGATCAACTGGTTCATCAGCCACTGTACCGCACGGCCTTCACTCAATACAAATGCCAGAAAGTTGTTTGTGAGCAATCCAACTGCATTGAAACAGCCGCTCTTTTGAATGGCCATCTGGACCTGCACGTCAAATTCACCAGGAAATTCGACACCGTACTCTACCGTGGCGTAATAGTGCGGATCAGCCAGACTCGCCTCTTTTGTCTGCGGTCCCACGGGCTCAAACATCGGCACTGCAGCCCTGTACCCGGAAAAGCAGAAGTCCTGTGAGATTGGCATGACGGCCAGCATCGACGTATCCGGAATGAAGCTCGGCAACAGATTGCCGAATTTTCGTCGATAGCGTTCTTTGAAATTACGAATGACGTCCAGTTGTTTCTCGCGGACCAGGCCGACGTGCAGCATCTCACATACAACAACATCGACCGGCTCCGGCGGTAAATATGTCATCGCGTCGGCCTGCACAACAGTGACTCGATCACCGTTGTGATTTTGGGCAAGGAATGAGGCAGCCGCCCGGACCAGCGCAGGATTGCGTTCAATGCACCAGACCTTTCGAGCTCTTTGAGCTGCGAACCATGACAGGACGCCGGTCCCGCCGCCCAGTTCCAATACAGTTCCATTCAGCGGCACTGCAAGTTCTATCGCTTCTTTGAAGGGAATCATTCGCGTCTGATCGCGAAGCATGTTGAAATGATAGTGCAGCGGGATGAATTGTCCGAGCAGCAATTCTTCAGGAATATCGGCCGAATTATGTGTCACACATGGCTCGCGATCTGGGTTCTGCACACACCAACCGGCACGGCCGGTTCAACGCGGCGGGATGCTACGAACTGAGACAAAACACGACAAGACCGGTATCAAATCATGGATGAGCAAAATGAATTCAGGCTAAACTGTGTACAGCCGGAAAACTAATTGGCCAGTTCTTTCATCTGTCCTCCCGCCACACAAACCCCACCTGAATTCACCATGTATCGTTTCCTGCGTACTCGTGCCCCCTTGCTCTGGCTGACTGTGCTGATGACTCAGCAGGTTCGCGCCGCTGATGATTCGCCAAATTTCTTCGAAACCTTCGATCAGCATGTGAAGCCCTTTCTCGCGGAGCATTGCCGACGATGTCACAACGTCGATGAAATGACTTCTGGCATTCGCGTCGATCACCTGACTTCTGAAATGGAACTCTCACAATTGCGGCTCTGGGAAGTCATTCGTGATCAAAGTGTGCGACGAGCCATGCCCCCAACAGACGAGCCCCAGCCGACAGAAGCGGAACGACGGCAGTTCGAAAACTGGATTGCTCAGGGACTTGACAACGTCAGGCAACGCCCGCTTCCAAAGAACGGAAGCATTCGACGACTGACGGTGGCGCAGTATCGTAATACCATTCGCGAACTTCTGTTGCTCGAAGACGACGTCGCTGACCTGCTGCCGCCGGATGCTGTTTCACGTGACGGTTTCGTCAATAACCAGGAGACGCTGACACTTTCTCCATTGTTGCTTGAGACGTATCTCGATATCGCCGAGCAGGCTCTGGATCGATGCATTGTGGATCCGGATTCAAAGCCCGTGATCCAGAATTTTCGAATGGATCTGGGAGCCGGCATTAACCCGGATCCGTGCCCGGACAATCTTATTCTGGGAGCAGACAGCCTGCTGCTGAACAACGCCGACTTTATGGTGACTCAACTCACCGCACAAAAGCCGTTCGCGTTTACACCTTTCCGGATGCAGACAAAATTTCGTTTTATCGAAGGGTATGCCGGTAATGATACCGTACGCGGCTGGCGCGACTTTGACAGCATTTATCATGCGGTATACGCCTGCCTCCGCGGATCGCACGGATATCCCCGGGGACACGCTTACAGTACTGTGGGCGACGGACTTCTGCTGCGGCCTGCAATTCCAGGTACAGAAGAGTTTGGTGTGGACAGCACGTACGGGCCCAAGGCGAACTTCAAGGTATCGCTGCGTGAACTGCCCGACACAGGTCGGTTTCGGGTCACCGTGATGGCGGCAAAATACAACGACGGCTTGTTACTGGATCGCGGAGCGGTGACCGCGGCCACAAACACACCGGGCACGGTCACATGGACCGACACCGCAACTCTTCAGACAATTCTGATTCCACAGTCAGGTATCTATCAGGTGGATGTCTACAAAACACCCGGTGACGACACAGACAATCAAGGGGGTACACCAAAAACTGCGGAACTGAAGCTCGTCCTTGGAGACAGAGAGTTTGCCAGTGGGCTTGAACAACCAGCGTTTCTAATTGTTCGGCTTCCGGCCGGAGACCTGCAGGTGAATGCCAGCAGCCCGGAAAACATTTCTCTCGACCGTATCGTATTGACGCCTGTCGATGGACAACAGGACGTCGCTCGACAATTCATTCAATTTGAAAACAGGTCACCGCGAATCGGAGTGCATCTGGGATTGCGGCGAGACTGCGGCAGTACTCTGAGCCAGGTCGGTGAACCGCAGACCGTAACAGGCGCGGAAGTGAAAGCATATCGATTTGAAGGTGCGATCCGTAACTTCCCGAGCCCGGACGTCGAAAAGGAAAACGAAAACTATCTCGCGGGGGTCCGCGAGATCGGTGTTCGCAGCGAATACACGGATGGCCGTGACATGCCGCGTCTGTTGATTCGCTCAGTGGAATTCGAAGGCCCGCTGTATGACGCGTGGCCACCTGAGTCACATCGCCGCATTTTTATAGAATCCAAACACCAGCCTGAGCCATTCACATGGGCACGTGACATCATTCGTGACTTCGCCGGTCGTGCCTTCCGTCGTCCGATTACGGCGAGCGAAGAAGATGCACTGCTGAAAGTCTTTGCGGCGTCCTACGAGGAGCAGGGCCTTTTCCGAGACAGCGTCAAGGTGGCGTTGCAGGTTGTGCTGACGTCTCCTCAGTTTTTGTTCCTGATCGAAAACAGTCCTTCACCGGCCGCCGAACCACTCGCGCCCTTTGAGCTTGCGTCGAAGTTGTCGTACTTTCTGTGGAATGGGCCCCCTGATCCTGAACTTCTGAACGCTGCAGCATCGGGAACTTTGTCCGAGCACATGGATGTTCAGGTGGATCGTCTGACAAAGAATCCTCGATTTTTCCGCTTCCTTCACGAATTCACCACCCAGTGGCTCGCCCTGGAAAAGTTTGAAATCGTTGAACCGGATCGTCAGCGGTTCCCGCAACTGACGCGCCACACGCGCGCACAACTTCGCCGCGAACCCGAACAGTTTCTGCACTACCTGATCCTCAACAATCTTTCCGTAAGTCAGTTGGTCGAATCGGACTTTATCCTCGCAAATGAGGTCGTGGCAAGTTATTACGATCTGCCTGAAAAGCCTGATTCAGGTTTTGAATTCATGGCAATTCCCCATCGACGCGATGAACTTGGCGGCCTGCTGACTCAACCCGCCATTCTCGCCGGATTGTCAGACGGCCGCGAACCGAATGCCGTGAAACGTGGGGCGTGGCTTGCACGAAAGATTATCTCTGAGCCACCGGACGATCCGCCACCAAACGTCCCCGCGCTGTCGGAAGATACGCAGCATCTGTCCCTCCGCGAGCGACTGGAGCGGCATCGCAGTCAACCCGGCTGTATTCAATGCCATTTGAAGATCGATCCCTGGGGAATTCCGTTTGAGGAATTTGATGCCAGTGGTCGATTTACGATGCCAACGACAGACGCGCATGCCATACTTCCTGATAATACATCTGTCGATGGAGTGCAGAACCTAAGGAGATATCTGGTACAGCACCGCATCGATCAGTTAGCATTCAGTCTGCTCCGGCATTTGACCGTTTACGCTGTCGGTCGGGATCTGTCCTGGCAGGAGACGCAGTACCTGAAAGAATCGGCGATGCGTCTGAAGCCGGATGGCTACCTGCTGCAGGATCTGATTCGGTTTGTTGTCCATAGCCCGATGTTTCTGGAGAAGTAATCAGTATGGCGATCTTCCGCAACATTGAACGCCGCGCGTTCCTCGTGGGTATCGGCGGCGCCGCGCTGGCCCTGCCCGCACTCGACGCAATGGGCTCAGACGTCACCGATCAGCATCCCCGCCGGTTCTGTGCCCTGTACACGGCCAACGGTATGTCTCTGCCACGCCGCGAAAACGAGATCGATGAATGGAGTTGGTTTCCCTCGACCGGAGAGGGCCGCGATTTTGTCTTCGGTAAGTCCACCGAACCGCTCAGTCCGTTTCGAAATCAACTCAGCTTCATGGGAGGCCTGTATCATCCGAGCGGTAAGAAAGCGGACCCGCATATTTGTTCCGACATGTGGCTCACCGGTGCTCCACTGCATAATCCAAAACCGGGAACGTTCAACTCGGTCGGCCTCGATCAGGTCATTGCGCTGCATACGAAACAGTATTGTCGCCAGCCGTCGCTGGTCCTGTCGATTGATGCCGGGACCGGGTTTCTGTCGCGCACCGGAACCATTTCCTACAACCTTGAAGGGCGACCAATCCCTGCTGAAAACAATCCGCGGCGAGTCTTCAATCGCCTGTTTCGCGGTGATCGTGAATCGCTGGCGTCAGAGCGTCTGGCACTGCAGCGTCGCATTAAACTGGTGGATGCCGTCGCTGACAGTGCTCGTTCGCTGAATGCCCAACTGGGCCAGTCCGACCGGGAACGCATGGACCAGTATCTGACCTCCCTGAATGAAGTCGAATCGAGACTCATCGCTTCTGAACAATGGATCGAAATCCCACTGAAACCGCAGGATCATTCGCATCTCAATTTGGATGCAACCAACGACGGTGAGCCGGCAGAATATTATCGCAATATGTTTGACCTGATTGCTCTCGCCTTTGATGCCGACATTACCCGATCCGTCGCGTTCATGCTCAACCGCGAAGACGGGATGGGAATCAGCGACACGTTTCCGCTGAAGTTGGGCCTCACGCGGACGCACCACAGCCTGTCACACGCGGGTGACAAAGAAGGACAGCTGGAATTTGCCCGATATGATTATTTTCTCAGCCAGCAACTGGCGCATTTCCTGGGTCGTCTTACGGAATACCAGGATCGCGATGGCAGCGTGCTCGACAATACCATCGTTCTCTTCGGCAGCGGTGCCAGCACCACGCACAACCCCGGAAATCTGCCCACACTGATCGCTGGCGGTCGCAATCTCGGTCTGCAACACGGTACATATTGGCGGCATGGCGAGACCCGAATGTCCAATGTCTACCTCAGTATTCTCCATTCAATGGGAATCGAACTTGACTCGTTCGCAGACAGCACGGGAACGCTCAGCGGTTCAATTTTCAGTCGGACGTAGTGTGGTTAGTCACGAAATGCTGCCGGATACCACCCTCGATTCGACCGCGGACGCGTTATGCTGTTTCCGGCGAAGTGCCCTCGATAGTGTCCTGAGCTACCGCAGTCGAAGCGGCGTATGTGAACTGCTGACGTGAGTCAAAAAGAATCAAGGTTGTCGTCATTCGGACTCAATCGCGAGGAGTGAAGGCGTTTCCGATGCCCTGCGAATACTGAAATCGGGAACGCAGCGTCTGTGTGACAAAGAAATAAATCTCAGACCGGTGGTTTCTCTGGAATCAACCGAGATGGTCTGCTTTTGTGCTCCAGACACGGGTTTGCAGGAGGCAGACCCAATGAGCGATATCCGTCCCGGCCTGTCTTCAGGACGAAAAATATACCAAATCGCAGCGCCTCAATTTCCCTCGGCATCAACTTGTCTAAGATCTGGTATAAAATATGCGGTATCGCATTCAGACGGATTGTTTGCGACTATCGACTCAGAATTCACACTCGGCCGGAAGATGTTCGGTCGTGGCTCTAACTCGGTGCGAAATGCCGTGAACCAGCGTGATTTCTCCAGGAGGGAGATCCACATCGCGGAGTAGATCCGATGACGTGTCAGATCGCTTTGCAAATTCTTTTCAGGGGGCGTTCGGCCATGGCAAGGTTTCTTTGGAAGTCTGCGTTAATCTGTGGAATTGCAATCTTTGGCAATTCATCGAGGGCCGACACTTCCGTCGATGTTGACGAAAAGTCGAGTTCAGTTGCCAGAGCGGCCACAGAGTACGTTCTCACACAACGCGGCGGCCGTGGCGGTGGCGGAGGTCATGCTGGCGGAGGTCATGCTGGAGGAGGACATGCTGGAGGCGGTAGCCCTGGCGGGGCGCGGATTGGCGGGGGTGCACCCGGCGGAAGTCCCGGCGGGGCACGCATCGGCGGCGGCCACTTCGGCGGAGGTCGTAGCGGAAATGACAGCTTCAGAAGCAGCGGATTTGGAAGTTCGCGAATAGGCGGCGGCCAATCAGGGATCGGCAGCCCCGGCGTTCCGCGTATTGGTGGTGGTAGTCCTGTCGTTCCTCGGATTGGCGGCGGAGGCCCAGAAGGTGCACGGATCAGCGGCGGTAACTTCGGTGGCGGACGCGGTGGTGGTGACAACTTTAGAAACAGCGGATCTGGAAGTGCGAGAATCGGCGGTGACCAACCCGGAATCGGAAGTCCCGGGGTTCCGCGGATCGGCGGAGGGCACCCAGAAGGTGCACGGATCAGCGGCGGTACCTTTGGTGGCGGACGTGGCGGCGGTGACAACTTCAGAAGCAGCGGCGCCGGAAGTGCGAGAATCGGCGGCGACCAACCCGTGATCGGAAATCCTGGGGTTCCGCGGATCGGCGGAGGAGGCCCGGATGGCGCGCGGATCAGCGGCGGCAACTTTGGCGGCGGACGTGGTGGGAGGGACAATGCTGGCGGAACGGCGATCCGCGGTACAGGACCTGATCGTCAGAGGAACAATGCGCCCGATGAAGTTGGACAGTCCCCTGGTGGTATCGCGAACCGCGGCAGTGCAAACTTCAATAGCGGTGGGCTCCGAAATAATGGCAACAATCACCATGGCAACATTCACAATGGTAATACACATAACGGAATTACCGCCGAACGTTCGCCGGTGACGGAACGTGGTGCATCCACAATGCGTCCGGGCAACTTCGCGGGGAATCGATTCCCTTCCGGCGACATAAAATCGGGATTTCGCGGGAACCTCGGAGGCAGCGAACGTCATCATCATGCGAATGGTGGTCAAGATCAGTTTGCAGGCAATAGTTTTCATCTGAACGACAGGCATCGAATCAATCTCGGCAGCAGTTCGTACAAACCATCGTATTCCCAGCATAAGCGATATCATGGCCACTGGAGCGGAAACGCCGGCTTTAACCATGGAAGTGGCATCAGGAGTGTCGGTTATGGCCGTGTCTCCGGATTTGGTCCCTACTACGGTATTTATGGAAACGGATATGGCTGGGGGCTCGGCGTGGGATACCGCAGAGTTCCCGGATACGTCTATCGACGATACGGTTATGGTTACGCTGGCTACTATCCACTCAGCTGGGGACTCGGCGGCTGGGGACTGGGATCCATCTATTATTCGAGCGGGTATCTGGGGTATTCCAACCCATATTACTACGGGTTTAGTGCAACATGTTACGACTATGCTCGTCCGATCCCGGTGGCGTACAACACGGCGGTGACGGTCGTTGAGACTTCACCGGTAACGGTCGTCACAGGTGATTCATCGCTCAGCGTACCCAGTGCGTCCGGCAGCGCCGAGGAAACCATGGACAATGCGGTAGCACTATTTCAACAGGGCAATTTTGATGCAGCCCTCGATGCAATCGACCAGGGCATTGCCCGATATCCGACGGACTCAGTACTGCATGAATTCAGGGCTCTTGTTTTGTTTGCCAGGGCCGACTATCAACAAGCCGCGGCGACGATCCATTCCGTACTGGCGGTCGGTCCCGGATGGGACTGGAACACGCTCAGCAGCATGTATCCTGACGTCGCCATTTACACCGCACAACTGCGAGCTCTCGAAGCATTTACCAAATCGCACCCGGATGATGCGGCTTCGCATTTTCTGCTTTCGTATCACTACCTGAGTTGTGGTCATACGGATGCCGCAGCGCGGAAACTGGAAACGACCGTAAATCTGATGCCGAACGATAAGGTGGCGGCTGATCTCCT